>NZ_NCAS01000107.1:0-1173 GCF_002255515.1 Acidiphilium sp. 20-67-58
TCCGCGCGCGCGCTCTTTTTCATCTAATACTATCTGGCGTGGATAACTCGGGCCAAAAATCGCGATTTTCCGCAGAAACCAGCCAAAAAACCACTTGCTATTAAGTCCCACCCTGTGGGACTACTGAGACCCACCCCACGGGACTTAAAAGGAGGATACATGGCTGCCATAATCCACGCTCTGAAAACCAAACCAGACCGGCTGCGGCAGGACCAAGCCGAGCAGTTGCGTCAAGCACTGCTGCCTTTTGAGGAAGCCATGCCGGAGGCTGTGAAAGCCTTGATCGGCCACATCGACCGTCAGGCCGCCAGCCGCAACAAATGGACTTTTGTCATGCTCAGCCCGGAACAGAACGCCATCGTCGTTGATTACCTCGCTGACCACTCTGCTCGCCCGTTGGTGGCGGTGAAGCTGTGGGCGCTGTGCTTCAAGCACCTTCGCACCGACACCGGCGAAATCTTGCTTACACGCGAGGAAATTGCGGAAAAGCTGGGCCAGGAACCAAAGCGGGTTAGCGAGCTAATGACCGAACTTGAGAGTTTCGGCGCGATCATCCGCAAGCGGATGCGGGTCGGCGGAATGAAGGGGCCGGGGATGGTCCACTACTTCATGAACCCCAGAGTCGCCACGCATCTGAGCGGTCAGGAGCGGGACAAGGCCCAGTCCGATGCGCCCCTGCTGCGCCTTATGGAGGGCGGCAAAGCGCCATGAAATCCGATATCAATCAACTCGACCTGTCATTGCGGCAAGCGATCAGTGAAGCAAAATCTGACCTGCTAAAATGGACGTTCGGCGCAGTCGGTTTCCAGATCGTGGTCATCGTCGGCTTCCTATTGGCGCTACTCCACGGGATGCACCCCTAGTCCATCATATCGAATCCTCGATCCTTCTCCCGATTGGCCTGCGCCTCGCGCTCTTGTAGCTCGTCCTTGGTCGCTTCTTTCGTTTCATCGTCACCGCCCGGCGGAATCAGGCGCAAGGTGACGACACCGTCCCGCACCTCCGTCTTCCACTCGCCCATCTCGGCTATCTCGCGTTCGATTCTCGCTTCGAGAGCCCGCATTCTCTCCTGGTCGCGGCGCTCCGCCTCGGCTTCGGCGGCACGTCGGCGGTCCTCCTCGATCCGCTCATCGAGCACGGATCGAGCCGCCTCATACCGCCGCCATTCAGGGG
>NZ_NCAS01000108.1:0-1167 GCF_002255515.1 Acidiphilium sp. 20-67-58
TCACGTTGTGGGTGCCGGGCATGACGCCAAGCAGGTGCCGTGGATCCCGTATTACGGCGGCAGCATCATCGGGTCGCAATATTACATCACCGGCGGCATCACTGAGCTGAATTATAATATCCAGTCCGGCGGCGTGCAGTTCCAGGTTAATCAGCTTGGCCCGAAAGACCGCGTTTACACTGAAGATGTGGGTATCGACCTTGAATTGGTGGACAGCCGTTCGCTGCTGATCGTCAAGTCCGTCAGCCTCGTGAAGCAGCTGACTGGCTATGAAGTTGGTTTCAACATCTTTCAGTTCTTTGGCAACAATCTTTACAACCTGAACATTGGCAACAAGAGCCAGGAGCCTGAGCAGCTTGGTGTGCGCACCTTGCTTGAAGAAGGCGTGTTCCGCCTGGTGGCATATGCCGAAGGGTTGGCGCCAGAACCTTGCCTTGCTACCGCGACGGGCTGGATTCCGAAGGAAACTGCCGAACAATATCTAGCCGCTGACCGTGCTGGTGCTGCCACCCCGGCGCCGGTTGCGCCGACGGCGCCAGCGCCGGTTGCAACCGCCGCCCCGGCTGTTGCCCCACCACCGCCTGTTCCAGCGCCCGCTCCTGCCCCGGCACCGGCTGTGGCTGTTGTTGCGCCAGCTCCTGCCCCGGCTCCCGCCCCCGCGCCGGCCCCGGCCGCTGCGCCGGCTAACCCGGTTCTGGCAGCTGACTCTGCTGGCATTGCGGTGCCGACCCCGAATGCGCCGCCTGCGCCGAAGCCGGTGGCTGCCGCCGTCGCGGCGCCTGCGCCAGCTCCTGCCCCAACCCCGGCGCCGCAGGCCGATACTGGCGTGCCAGTGCCCGTGCCGGTTCCAGTCCCGGTGCCAACGCCCGCTCCGGTGCCAACGCCAGCCCCGGCCCCGGCTGCTGCGCCGCAGGCTGACAATAGCGGTATGCCGGTACCTGTGCCGGTGCCAGCCCCGACCCCTGCCGCGAGCAATGTATCCACTATGGCAGCTGGCAGTGCCGCGACGTTAAATTCCCAAACATCATCTGCGCCGGTGCAAAACGGCCAGATGGAGGCGCCATCTGGTCAGTCGAACGTGAAGTTTGACTATGGCGCGACCGATGTCACCGGTGGTGACATGTCGGCTCTCGACCAGGCTGCCTCAACTGCCCGTCAGCATCCTGT
>NZ_NCAS01000109.1:0-1890 GCF_002255515.1 Acidiphilium sp. 20-67-58
GGCTTCGGTGGCGTTCGGGCGGCACCAGACAGAGGAGGGTTTGCGCGCCTATGCCGAGCGCGATGCTGTCCGGTTCGAGGCAACCGCGGCGGATGCGCGGACGGCGATCGTGCGGGATGTGCTGGCCGATATGGATGTGCGGCCGGATGGCTCTCGCCTGGTTCTGGCGCACCGCAACGCGGACGTGCGGGAGCTCAACGAGGCGATCCGGGTGGTTCGGCGAGAGCGGGGCGAGCTGGCGGACGAGCGTGTTTATCGCACGACCGAGGGGGAGCGGGCATTTGCGCCGGGGGATCGGCTGCTGTTCCGCGAGAACAACCGTGAGTTGGGCGTGAAGAACGGGATGCTGGGCACGGTGGAGCTGGCCGAGGACGACCGCCTTCTGGTGCGGCTGGATTCTCCCTCCGGGCCTGGGCGAGGTCGGGCCGTGTCGGTCTCGATGGCGGATTATGCTGCCGTGGATCACGGGTATGCCACCACCATTCACAAGGCGCAGGGGGCGACGGTGGACCGGGCCTATGTGCTGGCCTCGGGCACGATGGACCGACATCTGACCTACGTGGCGATGACGCGGCACCGGGACGGGGTGACGCTCTACGCCGATCGGGAGGAATTCAGCACTGTGGCCGCCCTGTCGTCGTGGCTGTCCCGATCCCAGGCCAAGGAAACCACGCTGGATTACGACCAGGCTGCCTATGCCCAGCGGCGTGGAGTCGAGGTGCGGCCGCGGGAGGTGGTGGCGGCGCGCGAGATCGAGGCGGGGCGTGCCGGGTTCCGGGCACGGTTCGAGGCACATCGGCAACACCAGGCAGCCGAGGCGGCGCGCAACAAGGAAGCACACGGCCTGGTGCGGGAGTGGACGCGGCTATCGGAGACCTACAACAAGGCGCTGCCGGGGCTGGAAACTGATCCCACTCTGGCCGGGCAGGCGCGGGTGGCGTTGCTGGGGTTTGCCCGGACACTGGATCGTCATTCCGAAGCAGCGCAGCGGCTGCGGGCACGTGGCCATGACTTCGGGTTGAAGGAGGGATCGGCGCTGGCGCAGGTGCTGGCGTCGCCAGACGCCGGGCAGGCCATTGAGCGGCTGATGGCGGGTGCGGAGGAGCGGATGCGCGGTCATCTGGCGCGTGAAGGGCCTTGCCGAGGAGCGGGCGGCGCTGGCGCAGGAGCGGCAGAAGCTGGCGGAGGAAGCCTCGAGCCTTGAAGAGCGGGTGCGTGAGGCGGTCAGTGCCGCGGTGACGACGGCGCTCGAGCAGGTGGGCAAGGAAGGTGTGGCGACGGTCCGGGAGGCGGCCAAGCCATTGCTGGAGGATGTCGCCGGGCTGGCGGGCGGCATGGCGGTTGCCGAGGAGGCGTTGCGCCGGATCGTGGCCTGGGCGAGCTGGCGGTTACTGGGGTGGATCGTGGCCCTGACCGTCGGGTTGATGCTGTTCGGCTGGCTGAGCAGTACGGCCGTTGTCTGGTGGGATCGCACCACGGTCAGTCAGCTGCGGGGCGAAATCACCGTGTTGCAGGCCAATCACAAAGCCTGGGTAAAGGCGGGAATGCTCGACAAGATCACCTATTGCGAACCGGGCAATCGCCCCTGTGTCGCTATCAACCAAAGCGCCGGGACATACGGGAATAGCCGCGATTACCGCGTCCTCAAGGGGTATTAGGGGCGTTTGCAGGGAGGGGTAGGGCCATGCACCGCCCCGGGTGTGCTGGAGGCTCCAACCTCAAAATCAATATAGTAAAATAAAAATTATTGTATTCAAAAATATCAAGATAATATTATTTGAAATATAAAATAATAATTTATTAAAAAATATGGATAAAAAAAGGGGTACGTTTTACGGGCCTTTTACCTCCGCCTCATCGCTCAAAGAAGCCATGAAAATTTTGCGTAAG
>NZ_NCAS01000110.1:0-1122 GCF_002255515.1 Acidiphilium sp. 20-67-58
GAAGCTGCGGCTTACCGCGATTCCCTTCCGTGTTGGCGCCATCAGCGATAGCGGCAGGCAGGAGGCGCCGCGCAACTCCGTCTGCACCCTCGCGCCGGTCACGGTCAGCAGGTCGCGCATCACGCGCGGATCCGCCCGCACGAAATCCCCGATCGTGGCGATCCCCGCCGCGGCGAGTTTCGCCCCGGCCTGGCCGCCGATGCCCCAGACCTCGTCGACCGGCAGCCGCTCGTAGTGCCGCGCCCGAAGCTCCGGATCGCGCAGGTCGCACACGCCACTCAGCGCCGTCTCCTTTTTCGCGACCTTGTTGGCGAGCTTGGCGATCGTCTTGGTTGGACCGATCCCAACGCAGGTGGGGATCTTGGCGATCTGTCGGACATCGCGCCGGAGGTCGCGACAGAACCGCTCGAGATCGGGAATGCCATCGAGATCGAGGAACATCTCGTCGATCGAATAGGGCTCAACCTGCGGCACCCGTTCAGTGAGCACGTCGTAGACCCGCCGGCTCATGTCGCCGTAAAGGGCGTAGTTGCTCGACCGCCATTCGACGGCCCTACTTTCCGGACGCTTGCGGAACAGGTGCCAGGGCTCGCCCATCTTGATCCCGAGCGCCTTGGCCTCCGGCGTTCGGGCGATGGCGCAGCCGTCATTGTTGGACAGCACCACAAGCGGGCGGAAGCGCAGTTCCGGCGCAAACGCCTGTTCGGCCGAGCAATAGAAGGAATTGCCGTCGATCAGACCGAAGGTTGGCATCGGGATCAGACCTGCGTTCGCACCAGGCCGGTGATCACCGCCCAGATTTCGGCGTCATCGCCCTCGACGGTAAGGGGCTCGGTGCCGGCGCGGCCGGAGAGCAGCTGCCACTGACCGTTGCGCCAGGCGAGCTGGGCGACCAGCACGTCGCCGGCCAGCATCACTACGGCGACCTTGCCAGGCGCCGGTGGGGTGGCGGCATCGGCGATCAGGATATCGCCGGAGAGGATGCCGCGGCTGGCCAGCGCATCGCCGGCGACGCGCACGGGATAGCGGCTGGGCCGGCGGAGATCGAGGATCTCGGACAGATCGATCGGTCCCTCCAGGCTATCACCTGCGGGGCTGACGAAACCTGTGGTATTCCCGCCT
>NZ_NCAS01000020.1:0-53018 GCF_002255515.1 Acidiphilium sp. 20-67-58
TCCGACCGCCAGTCCCGAGAACTCCGCCGCATGTATGACACCGGCGACTATTCCGTCAGCGACCTGGCCGAGGTCTTCTCGGTCTCCCGGCCGACCGTCCTACCGAACCCTCCAACGTCAGCCGGCCGCCACATAGCGATCAAGAAACCCCGCCACTTGCCGGTCAAGCTCACAGCCATCTTCCGGGAGTTTTTTGTCGCGTGTTTTTGTTGTAGGTTGTAGAAAGCCCGCACAATAAATTGCGACAGGTGAAGCATGCCCAATAAGCCCGCCTCCGGTCCCCTGATCGGCTATGCCCGCGTTTCCACCCAAGGCCAGGATCTGGCCCAGCAGCGGGCAACGTTGCGGCAAACAGGTTGCACCCGCATTTTTGAGGAAAAGGTCAGCGGTGCCCGGCGTGACAGACCTGAGCTCGCGCGGTTGCTCGATCATCTGCGCGCCGGCGATGTGGTGACGGTCACACGCTTGGACCGACTGGCGCGCTCAACTCGTGACCTTCTGGAGATCGCAGAGTGCATCAAGGAGGCTGGGGCTGGACTGCGTTCCTTGGCCGAGCCATGGGCTGATACCACCACACCGGCCGGGCGCATCGTTTTGACTGTGTTTGCCGGCATCGCCGATTTCGAGCGCTCCCTGATCGTGGAACGGACCAGCACTGGCCGTATCGCCGCCAAAGCCCGCGGCGTTCGGTTCGGGCCGAAGCCGTCACTCTCGGCCGAACAAATTGCCCACGCTCGCCAGCTCGTGGAGCAGGAAAACCGCCCCGTGTCAGAGGTCGCTAAGCTACTCGGCGTCCATCGGGAAACGCTCTACCGTGCTTTAGGAACGACGCCTAAAAAGGGTGATTTGGCTAAACTTGTGGGGGGAATTACCCCCGAAAATGCCCATCAAGAGGTCAGTTTCGGCCCCCGTGTCGGCCAAGAGCTGATTTGATGTTGCCCTGATTGCACGAGTAGTCTTTACGCGTGTCGCATAATTTACAAATTATACGACGAATCTCAGGTCGGATGATCGGCAAACCAGTCGCCAAGGCCAACCTCATTGTATAATTTCTCATACAGCCAAGCAGATCGCCTTTCGACCGCGGTCTGAAATGCCGTTAGCCTAGTATCCGACCAAATCGACCCGTTGCTGGCTGTTTGCCAGACTGCATACACTTGGTCATTGCATTCGAACGCGCCCTGCAGCAGAGAGGTATATTCGTGCACACCATTATTCACTCGATCCTGAATCCATTGCAGTTTCTCGGGGAACGATTTGTCACCCCAACCGCGGTTCGCTGACAGGTCCACAAGCCATTTGTTACCGATTGCATTGCCAAGATCAAAGCGTGCCCAGCGCAGTTTGTCGAGTTGGGCTTTATCAAGGTCCTTGATGTTCGAGGCCAATCGTTGCTTGAGGACGTCCCAGCTGACCCCCCAGTCATTGTATGGAACCATATGATCAACATCGAATGGCGTGTCATCCTCGCGGTCTGCCAACGGGTCATAATCCGGGAAGGCGGCCGCGAGATAGTCGCGCTGCAGCCACGGAAGGAAGCGCTCCGCGCCGCGCCACCACAACCTGACCAGATCGGCGACGCGATCGGGCTGACCTTTGGTTCGGTCATCGATGAAGCGCAAATGAATAGTGGGTTGATCAGTAACCAGGATCTGAGACATCTCACAGGGCTGGATGATTCGCCTAGTGAGATCTTCACGCATCGCGAGAGATGCAAAGAACTGGTGTAGCGTTAGGTTCGGGTTTTCTCGTATCATCTGGAAGCAGTGGCGGCTCCCCTTGTCATCGTTCCACGATGCGAGGAGCCAAGCAAGGCAGAACCGCACCACGTGATTGGCATTTTGATCGAAGTTGTTTTGCGGCTGCATTTTCCAAAAAACTAGTGCCTGGATAAGCTGAGGTGGCAGATACCGCATGACGGCCGCTGGCAACCCAAGGGGATTTTGGTCATCGTGTCTTACTGCATTGGACATCTCGACGAATGCCTGGGCAAAGGGACCGTGGCCGGTCTCGCCACCTGGGCAGATTTGATCGAGCTGTCTGACCAGATTGCCGTTCTGCCCTTCGATTGCGCGGGAGAATGCAACGATATCAGGAATATCGTTTCCGCGACCGGTTGATTCCCCCTTTTCCTGATGCGCTCTAGCGTTAGCGATGCGAATTGCCGAGGCGGCTATTTTCGACGGTGGCATAACGCGACCCGCCTGTTGATAGATATCGAGAACCAGGTTGTGAAAATCAGGCCGGATGGATTTGTAGAGAGAGAACAGCCGGTCCTCGGTGCTGAGTGGTGTACCTCCGGCACCGATCCTGTCGTACAAACGCCGGAGATTGTCGACGCCGCCGATAGCCGATGCATTTATGAGGGCGACTTCTGCCTGGCCCAGCCGGCTTAGCATCTCGGTTACTCGCTGAACTAAAGTATCATCATCGCCGATCAGAGTCTGCACCGCTGTTTCACGTCGCTCCTGAGGCGCTCCGAACCACGCCTGAAGAAGCACATGCAACGGCATGACGGTGAACGGAGCCGGACGCTCCACGCGAGTTCGATCTATCCCCCTGGGCAGGGGGGGCCAACCATCGGGATGTCCTTCGGGTGGCATTCGCACATTATGTTCGTTCACGGAAAGAATGAATTCCCGTCCACGCCTCAGGAAGTTTTCGAACAGTTCGTGCGTGTATGCGCGACGACCGCCGATCATAATCCGTGCGCCGTCGGGCTCGTATCGGTGACGCGCTTGGCTCCGATCCTTCGAAGGGAGCTTATAGCCTTTGTCATCGTACCCAAAGGGTTGGCTTGCCGACGTTAGATGGAGTTTGAACCTGCGATCCGCGTCTTGGTCATCCAAGTCGATCCATATGCAACGCGCATCCCGCGCTCCGGCATTCAAATTGAAGCCATGAAGCCCAAGCAAGAGGGAGCGTAGGCGCTGCTGTCCATCAAGAAGATCCCATCCTTCGCGAAGCTTCGCGTTACGGGCGTCGGTCCCGGCGCGATGGCCCTGGTGACCCTTCTCGCGTTGCTGGAGCATCAATCCGCCAATCGGCAGGCCATGCAAAACAGAGTCCCACAAATCGATAACCTGCTTGGGATTCCACGCGGAGTCCCTTTGGATTGGCGGTAGCGCGATAAGCCCGTGGTTGGGTAGCGGCTGACCTTCAACCCATTCGAAGGATGCGTGAGCCCAATCCACCAACTCGATGAGATTGATTCCTCTAATGGTGGTCTCAAAGAGCATTTACATTCCTCCGTTCTTCTTAACCTGCCCGCCAGGAGAAGATACTAATCTACCGTGAACTCAGAGAGTCTCGAGGCGCAAGAACGACGACTGCCTTTCCCCACGTATGGAGGTGCCAATCCAGTTCCTGCATGCCACCGCAGCGGAAGCTAACGATCAGCGAGCCATCTGATTGCCTCTCTATCGTCTGGCTCGGATGGAAGACCCAGTCCGACGCCTCATCCGCAGCCTCCGGCACGAACCGCAGCACAACGTCCTGCGGCGGTTCCTGAAACACTCCGAAGGACTGAGCGGCATAAGCCGCAAGGTCGAATTCCTGACGGGTGAAGTTGTCCGCCAGAACCTCGATCTCGCTGATCCGGTCCACCCGCCACAGCCGCATCTCGGTCGTGGTGTCGGTATGCGCGACAAGGTAAGCGCGCCGGCCATACAGTATGGCGTAGGGGCAAAGACTGCGTTGCGTCGCGCGCTTCGCCTCGGCCGGACGATATTTGAGCCGCAACTTGTTCATTCCGAGAATGGCGCCGCGAAGCGCAAGGAGAGTGTCGCGATCGAGCTTCAGCCTTGGGCCAGGCTGCGCCGCACTCCCCTCCGCCTGCATCAGCGCCTCGATATCCGGCTCCGCCACGCGCAGGGCACTCGGCGACATCACCATGCGCAATGTCGCTGCGGCATCGCGCAGGTCAGCAGCGCGAGCGGCCTCGCCGCGCGTGGCGAGTTCAGCCGATACCGTTTCCAGCGTTGCGATCGTTGTCGGCTGGACCGGCAACACAGGCAGTGCGCCGCGGGGCAGCCGCCAGCGGCGCACCCTCTCTTCATCATCGATTGTCTCGAGTTGCGGAAAGACATCCTGCAAACGGTCCCGCATGCGCTCGACAGTGCGGCGGCCGACGTCGAGTTCCCTGGCCATCTCATCGAGCGTCAGACCGGTGCGCGACCCTGCCAGCAGGATCGCAAGACGCAGGAGCCGCATGCCCGGTTCGTATCGCACGGAGAAAGACTGCCCGGCGCCGCGGGTTAGGGCAACAACAATGTCGTTGCCCTTCCCGCCGTTCACGCGCACGTTACCGCTCCGTCCCGAAGCCGATCGGTCGCGCGGCACCAACCCGGCCCTCGACCTCCTCGGCCAGCATGGAGAAAAGGGCATCGGGATCCGGATCGAGACCGAGCAGGGCCACGCGGCGCGCCACCAGCCCGAAATCCGCAGGGGTAAGCCGGTCGAGCCGGAACAGGCCGGCGGGCGGTTCCGCGCCGAACTGCCGCCGGAACAGTGCTTCGGCCTGGTCGAGGTTGAGCGGCCGGAAAGTGATCCTGAGCAGGAAGCGCCGCAGGCTGGCCTTGTCCAACGTATCCGGCAGGTTGGTCGTGCAGGCGAAAGGCAGCTTATGGGTCTCCATCCAGGTCAGCATCTCGTTGACCTGGCTGGCCTCCCAGCTGCGCTGCGCACCGGCACGATCGCGCAGGAGTGAATCCGCCTCATCGAAGATCAGGAAGGCGCTGGTCGCCCTGGCCTCGGCGAAGGCGGCGGCGATCCGCGCCTCCGTCTCGCCGACATACGGGCCGAACAGGTCCGAGCCGCGCTTCTGCAGCACCGTCAGCCCCATCCGCTGCGCGAGATGACGGGCGAAGGCGCTCTTGCCGGTCCCGGGTGGCCCGGAAAGCAACAGCGAGATCCCGCGTGGCGTCCCCTCCCGGCTTAGCCGATCCGCCAACTTCGCGAGGTCGGTATCGGCGTTGCTGAACGCCGGATCGTAGCCGGCCTCGACCTCCGTCTCCGGTGCGGGCGCGCGACCGTGGCCGATCGCCCGTGCCATCCCGGTCGCGACCATCTCCGCGGTCTCGGCGCCACCGCCGGCGAGGCGGGCTGCCCGCAGCGCGGTGCGCGCAACCGACGGGGCCGCCGGGATCATGCCGGCGAGGCGGTGCGCGGTGGCATGATCGAGTTCGACCCCTTCGGCCGTCGCCAGTTCCTGCCAGAGCTCGGCCCGGCGCACCACCGGCGGCAGACGGACCTCGATGCAGAGGCTCATCCGCCGGAGCACCGCGGGGGAGAACGCGGTAAGATCGTTCGCCGCCCAGATCATCGGCACGCGGGAGGTCTCGAGCAGCCGATGGATGAAGATCTTCGGGTCCGGTTCGCGGTCGTGAAGCCGCGGTCGGAACAGGTCCTCCGCCTCGTCGAACAGATAGAGCGCCTTCCCGGTCGTCCCGATCCGCTGGGCCAGCAGCATCTGGGACAGGCGGTCCCCACGCGAGGGCTCTTCACCGGCGCCGTTGCGCTCGCCGAGAAGATACACAGGCACACCGAGCACGGCGGCAATGGCTGCGGCGAGTTCGGTCTTCCCGGTACCCGGCGGACCGTAGAGCAAAATGTTCACCCCGCGCTCGGTATCTGTCGCCAGCGCCCGTTCGATGATCCGCCGGGCAACCTCGATCTCTTCGCCGAGATGACGGAACGCGATCCAGGGCAGGTTTGCCGGCATGGGTTGCCCGAGAAGCTCCGTCCGGACATCTGCCCCACCCAGAGAGCACGCCTGGATCAGGCCTGCGAGGCGCGGCACTACGGCGATGTCGCCGTCACTGTCGATGCGGATCGAACCCGAACTCAGCAATGGGGCATCCGGTTTGAAGCAGGCGTTCACCCGCATCGCATCGCTACCGATCAGCAGCGCAAAAAGGTCAGGATAACGTCGCAGCACACCGGGCCGCCCACGCGCCGCGGCAAGGCAGTCGAACAAACGCTCGAACCGTGTATCCAGCCGGTAGCGGTAAGCAAGCTCGAACAGCCGGGCGTTGAGGCCACTGATCCCGAGGGCTTCAGCAACTGCGGCGAACCCTGCCTCCAGCGACTGCCCGCAAATCAGTCTATCTTCCTCCCGACATAGCCGCTTATCGAGCGCTGCTCGGAAGGACCGCCAGCGAGTTTTGGGGATCGGCCGGGTATTGCGCCGCCGTTCTCCCCGATCGAAATCGGCATCGTTGAACAGATCCTCGGCAAGACCGAGCTGATCACGGTTGCGCGCCATCCAGCCGATCAGCGCTTGTGCCTCATCCGACCCCGGTTCGACCCGATCCATAACGTTGCGGGCATAGCCGACGAGTGCCACCGCATCGATCGTCGGCGCCTGGATCATTTCGAGATCTTCCAGTACTTCAGGGATGCAGAATTCGAGTGAGTTACTGTGCGGCAAGCGGCTCATCACTTGCTCCTCCCACTTTGTGCAGCTGTGGCACGGGCGGTCGCGTGCCTCGCAACACCGACAATGACGCGAGGCGAAAGGCCGCGCGACGCCGTATCGACTTCGATGACGATCGTTCCCGATGCCATCACCCGCGCAGAGGCGGCAAAGGCTTCCTTCCCGATCGTCACGGGGGCGTAAGCTAGATCGAAACCCGCACCCAGTGCGGCAACCTGGCGAAAGGCTGTTGCGGCTGCAACAGAGGGCAGAAAGCCAAGCATCTCACTGGCCTCCTTGGAAAAGCGGATTAGGAACGAGGCATAGGCGCTGAACATCATGAACTCCTCGATTGAACGAGCCACGGACGCAGTTCGCCCGTCACGGCTCTGTTCAAATCGACCCCGCTTGCGGGGATGCTCAGGATGTCATTCAATCATGAGAGATGGATAACATATTAATACGTCAAAAAAGGACGTAGATAATATCCAGATCGTGCAGGGAATAGAGGGGTGATCGCCCCATTGCGGCTTGGGATCGTGATCTCTCAGCCGCCTATCCGGCGGGGAGGGCCGAACTCGCCGCGCAGGCGATGGGTAGTGTCCGGGGTCGTGGTAGACTTTTGGGCCCTGTAACGGTGTAGTTTGTGGTGGCCATCGGATCAGTCGGCTATGGTGGAGTTGCGAGACTTCAACCTGAAGCCTAGAGAACCCGATGACCGAAGATAGATTACCACTGGCTGAGCTACTGGCCAAAGCCGGGTTTGAATCGGCGTCGAAGTGGGACCCCACCCTGGGATCCTCCCGAACCCATTGAATTGACAATCTAATCATGCGTTCTGATGGGGGCCCGATTGGCCGCCGATCGGCTCCGACCGGGACCCTAGGGCGAACGAAATTCCTACCGATATATCAAATGGTTGGTGCGATTCTGCGGTGGGGTCCCACTTCGGCGCCGATTCACACTTAATTTCAGGATGTCATGCCGGCAGTCCCAATTTTCCGAGCAATCGTTTCGCCCAGTCCTTGCTTTTCTCGCTGTAGGACTTTCTCGGTATCAACGCCTTGGGCAGACGTTCGCAACGACAAATCCGCTGAAGCTCTTCTTCCTTCTCGCCAGACCAATGTCCGCCACTGTTGATCCAGCCATCTATCATTGTACGGATCGAGTTCTCGACCTGCTCCTCAATAACATTCCGCCTAAAGCGCATCGCCATCACTGAGAGCGCAGAAATCCCGGTCCTCTCGAAGTCGATCAGGACTATCGGAGGTTTGCCCGGCGGTTCTATTGTGACGAGCATCGCGACACGCGGCCGCGATCCCGTACTCGCGGCTGCGCGACCCTGCTCAAGTTGAACCAGCGTTACGGAGAAAGCGGCTCCGGGCCTCATGGCTCGCATGTGACGAACGGTCTCATCCAGTGCCACGAGATCGCCCATGTCATGTAGGGGTGCAAGCGCAAGCGTCTTGAATTCCAAAGGAACGAGCCTTGCGGTTTCGCTGCGTTCGCCAGTTGTGACGTGGAACGCTTGGAGCGTGGATGTATCCGGTGCCTTCCTTGTCTCTTCGGCCTTTTTCTTGCGCGGCCGGGGCTTTTCCGACCATGCCCGTTGGATCTTCGCGACTTCGAAATCGTTCTCGAACACGCTGCGACGGCTCGGAAGGGATACAATTTTGGTGGTGTGATAGCTGCCGCTTCCGTCTTTGTCGTCGACGTCGATGTCGGGCTCCGCCGACGATGTCCGAGTTCCGCGCCGGTCATTGGAGCCGGGCACGTCTTTAGTGTCACCCCCAGCGCTCATCGCCTTGACGAAGCCGGGGTGGCTGTATTCTAGCTTCCGAAACGGGAGCCGACGGCCACCGATACAGGTCAACTCCAGTACCAAACACTGCCTGCCGCGTTGGGTACCGCGGAACGTCCACAGGGAATTCTGGATCGAGGGCGGCTCAAACAGGACATATTCTTGACCCATCGAGAGACGTTGAATGCTGTCCCATGCACGCCTGGCATCCGGATCCAAGGCAATCCAGGCGAATTCCAGTGCGAAGCTACGGCCTATCGCGCGGGGATCGATTTCCCGTGTAAAGCGGATCGTCGCAGTTTCGCTCCACCCGGGCATCAATGGTGCATACAGCTGCTCAAGGCCCGCCGGGCGCATCAATGCCAAGGCCAAGGCGCGGTTGTGGATGAACATCGCCCGGACCAGCTCGATCACCGGAACCAGCACGTCGCCTTTCGCTGTCCGATAGTGGAACAAACGCTGGGCGCGGTTTGTCCCCTTGGGCAGGGGCAGGAGTTCATGCGGGAGATCCGCGGACGTGAGGATTTCCGGTCGGCCCGTGTCCGGCACGATCGTTTCGAAATCGCTCCCCGGCAGTTCGTCCGTTCGCATTTGACCATGCTCGAACCAGATGCCGGGGCTCAACAAGGGGAACATCCCGATGGGCTCCTCTACCGGGATTAAATCATTCGTGCCCTTGACCCGGTAAACGACCCTAACGTTCCACTCGTTTCTCTCGTTACGAACCAACCCCCTCAGCCAAAAGACTTCAACGGGATCCTTCGAGAGATCCGCGATCGACCGAAAGACGATCCGCCTCATGCGGTCGCCACCCTGGGCGTCTCAAAATGCTCGGCCAAAAGCGTCTGGACCAGGTGTTCGCGCGCGGATGTCAGACCAGCCCGGCGCAGAACTCGCCAGGCCGCCAGGGGTTCACCGGCGCGATCCATCTCCCGGATGATGTGCCGGGTGCGGCGCTCCTGGAACTGATCGACGGACTCGACAACATCACGTAGACATCCCATTGCGTGTGGCAACTTCCCGGCTCGCTTGGCGAGCCACCCCCGATTCCAGGTCGTGCGTTCGATCTGCGATCGCGTGATCCGCACGGGTGGCTCCTGCGTCAAAAGGTGCAGGGTCGCCAGCAAAATCTTTATTCCGGCTTCGCGATCAACAACATCCCAGTCTCGACGAAAATGCGGGGAAGCTGAGCGTCTGCTGACCGGCGGTACTCGTCGATGGGATGCCGTGGTTCGACCGACGCATGACGCAGCCGAGCAGTAACCTGGCGGCGTCTTCCACCGCGTGCCTATGCCCAGTTCGACGGCCAGCTTGACTACCGTCTTCGGGTCCAGCTCAAGCCTACGCGCCAAGCTTCGCAGCGATATGCCGGAATCCACCGCCTCTCTCAGTGCAGGCGCCAACAATGGGCCGTAGGCCTGAAAGCGCGGTGGTCCGAGAACTTGCCGTTCCAGGAAGAGACTGCGGGTGTAGATATACCCGCATTTGCAGGCGAACACGCCGACCAGATGACCATGGTTTCGGTGGATTCTTACTTCGGAAATTGTCAGCCTGCTCCGATGTGGCGCCAGGGGATTCGGACACGCCCAAGGCCCGTCGCCGAATGGCCCGTCAATTCGCAGCTGACGGTCGAGAAAATCCTGGAGGAGCACGTGCTGGAACGGATGAAACGCGTGTCGGTGTTTGCGTGACATCGCTGTAAGCCAGGGACCGGGGCGAAATGCCCCGACGGTCAGTTCCGGAAGTAGCCGGAGGACACCCGCATAATTTTCGAAAAATGCCTGTTCGAGCCGTCGCTGGTCCAGCCGTCCGGAAGACAGGGTCAGCCCAGATCGCAGCAAGGCGCCACGGTAGTGTTTACTCCACTCTTGCGTAGTTCTGATTGGGCCGGGCTTCTCGAGAAGCGCGCGGCTCGCGCCGGCCAGGCGCTCAAGTTTTGTCAACAGGAGGTAATCATTTCCGGCGACAAGATCCGGCGAATCGTTCGGGCAGCTGCGCTTGGTGGCCGCGACATAGATGTGGCGTCCGAAGCCGGTCAGCGATACCGCACTGGCCTTCAGCGGACAGCCGTGCGTTGGGCAGACAAGCACGCCAGGCAACTGATGGTCGCGGCGCCAATAGGGTTCGCCTGGGCATTTTTCCATCTCTGTCAGACAGGCTGGGCAGAACCGCAGCTGAGTTACGTGACCGGCCCGAAATGCGGCTATGCCCAGGCGAAGCAGCATCCCATTCGTAACACCATTCCGCATTGCCGCTCGGACGCGATTGACCACCCCTGGTGGCTGGAACGCGGTATAGTACGGGAACAAGGTGAGTTCCTCGATGACGCGGTCAACCGTCCATCCGGAGCCCGGCGGGAGCCGATCCACCAGGGACTGCAAATGGCCTGGAAGATCTACACTCGCAACGACAAGGCGGTGGCCGTACAGGCTCTCCATGGATTGTATCGAGGAGGGGGCGCCCATGTGTCGATGGTAGCGGGCCAGTACGCTGTACAGCAGTTCTCCCGGATAAACCTGCGGGAAATACGCGAGCATGGTTAACCGGCGAAATCCAGAAGAGGCGGCCTTACCACTCCGGCTTCCTTAAGCGCATCGTACGCGCATTTACCCCGCTCTGCGCCGCCTTTCACAATTGTCCGGAGGTCGTCATCATCAGGATCCTCCACCTTCCGAGACACTGCCTTGACCTTGGGACGACTGACTTTCGGCGGGCTGCTTCTCAAGGTCGTGAGAACGTTCTCGAGTAACAAGAGCGGGTCGCCGGACGGATCCTTGGCTACGGC
The DNA here is from genome assembly GCF_002255515.1 of Acidiphilium sp. 20-67-58. Lineage (NCBI taxonomy): Bacteria > Pseudomonadati > Pseudomonadota > Alphaproteobacteria > Acetobacterales > Acidocellaceae > Acidiphilium > Acidiphilium sp. 20-67-58. The sequence goes on from NZ_NCAS01000020.1 coordinate 11,002, forward strand.
GTCATTGACCAGCGCCTGTGCGATATCCTCTGCCACGCAAATTTTCTTCAATGCACTGAGCACCGCATCGGTGACGGACTGGGACTTCGGCGCCTGTCCTGACCTTGGGGACGCCTCGGGGTCGATTTCGAGCCTCGGTCTGGGGTCAGACGCACCGCCGAGGATCGACTGGATGTGTGCGTCCAGTCCCCGCAAGTCGTCGTACATGTTCAGTTCGAAGTTGTCGTTCTCACGCAAAGCCTTGATCATCGGCGCTACGAGCTGGAACTCGTCTCTCGCGACTGTCCGGATCAGGCGTGGTGTTAATTCCTCTGACTGTCTCTTGCGACTCTGGTTTGCGTCGACAACCCGCATCTGGGCCAGCATGAATAGCTTGACCGCCAGATCGACGACGCCCTGGCTCTGATCGTACATCACCGCGTTCAGTTCCCCGTTGAGGGCGGTAGGTGGTGTGGTCCACTGGTATTTCCATAGATCACTGAGGAAACGATCCCACTCCGGTCCCGGCACCATCCGATCCCAGAATTGTGAGCCCAGACCGGTGGAGCGACGTGCCGTGCTGAAATTGCCCTGCAGGGTGGGCAAAGCGCCAAATGTTCCAATCGGAATCACTGGCACGCCGATCGTATTCACCAGCTTTACAAGGAAGTTCATCAACGTGTTCGCGCCGACCTTCGCGCCGCGTAAGTGCTGGATTTCGTCGATCACCAACACGCCGAGCCCGTGTAAATTCGCAACCTGTGCCATATACGGCGTCAGCTGTTCCGTCGTTTTGCTTTTTCCGTATCGCTTGACATAGTCTGTACCTATCAATTCGTCGACGGCGTGAAAGAAGTCGATACATAATTGTCTCAGAGACCCGAGAACGGGCGCCTCGAGTCTAAGCCATACGATCTGGGTAATGCTGAACGGATTGTCATGCTGAATCGTCTGTGGATATTGAGCCAGGACGCGCCGTACTGACACCGTCTTGCCGACACCTGGACAGCCAAGGAGCCCAAAACTGCTTGCGGTGACTTTCACCGGTGTCTTTGGCGCTGCATCCAGCGATCTTCTTTCGATTCTCTCGATGCCCGCGTAGATGTGCTTGAGATAGTCGTGGGTAAGGGGATTTCGGCCGACGTAACCCTGGCGCAATAACATCGAAAAGCGCTCGGCCAGGATCACCTGTCGGGCCTGGGGAAGGAAGCAGTTGGCTAGGCGAGCTATGCAGTGCTTGCGATAATGCCGTGGATAGCCGGGCTCTTTTTCATTGAAGTAAGGTGCGTCGCGCAGCTCCTGGTAGATCTCGAGTTGCGACTTTATTGGCGGAAGCCTCGAGATCCACAAGTTACCTTCATATTCGGGCAGAGTCGGCAAATCAGGAGTCGTCATCATCGTCTCCAAGAATTTCGTCGATCGAAGGCATGCTGTAGTCAGGCTCGTCTTCAGCGGTGACGCTACGCGGGAACGGCACAACCTCTCCGCTGTGCTGCCCGGGATCGGTGGAAGGCTGTCCGGGCCGGAAGGCCTCCTCGTCACGGCGGATTTCCCGCTCCGCCGCGCGGTTTGCCCGGATATCCTTTGTGCGGCTGGCATTGCTGCCCCGGCGTAATTTGGGCTGCTTTTGTTTTGCCTTCTCGACCACGGCCTCGATTTCCGTCGCGACGTCGAGCCTCGCCATCTGGCTTTGCTGCTCGCGGTTGGCCTTTTGATCCTGATCGAAGAAATATTGCTGCTCGATCTCGGGCAGGGACACCTGGCGCAGGGCGCGGCTCCGAGGCGTCATGGTGCACTCGTGGAAGGACTGCTCGCCATCATCGGCGGCAAGATAGATGTAATCGAGGCATCGCGGATCGTAGGCGACCTCGATCTGCCATCGCTTTTCCTGGCGTGCCTTGTCGAACCATCGCTGCTCCATTGCCAGGGCACACGTGTAATAGGCAGACTTGAAGCGGATACCGAGTTCGGTCACCATTGCCGTGTCCCGTGGCAGGAGGCAGTAGAGCACCCTGTCTTGCGGGAAGGAGCGCATGGCACCAGAACGATTTTGCCTGCCCCACTCCCACAACTCCACAGGAATGGCGGGCACGCTATCAGCCAGGACGTTCCTGTCCCTATCGTAGCGGGAGATCTCGTGCTGATTGTTATAAAAAAGAACGCAGTTGATGATGACCTGCGTAAATTCGTCGAGATCGAGAAGGGCATCGAGCCGGTAATCAGACCCGCCCCTAGCCCGGAAGTCCCCCTGGACATAGCCCGGAAGAAACGGCTTGAATTTCGCGGGCAGGATTTTGAAGCGTTGCTCGACGATTCCCTTCCACTCGCACCGATAGGGTGCGGCAGTTTCTACGCTAATCTTTAAGGTATTGCTGAGGGTGTCAATCATGCTGCTTGCCATCTCCCCCCTGTCACCGAGAAAGATCTCCGGGAGGAAATGACAGGGCCAGTCATGTGGTTCGATTGAAATGTCAAAGTCCTTGCAGAATTTGACCTTGTCGGCGTTGGAGTTCGCAAGAGCCATCATGGCACCCACCCATGACGGGCCCTCCAGCCCGACGTAGATGCCGGTTATCATGCGGCTGAAGACATCGATTATCACGTAGATGACAGGCCGCCCGATTATCCGTTCCCGATCGATGCGTGAAAGCAAATAGACATCCGCGATCGTGGCATCTATCAGGTATCGGTCCCCAGGCCCGAATACCTCGGCAGTTGCGGTTCCTGTCAGGCCACGCATGTCTTTATCGTAAATGCGTTCGCCAACGCGCTTGCGCTTCACGTCGAGACGTACGTGATCCTTGTCTGCCCAGTATTGAAACTGCTTGAAACTGGGTAAACCGCCGGCCTCATGAACTTCGTCCTTGGGTTCGTGTCGAACCCGGCCGGTTTCGGGATCGATATGCTTCGCGCAGAAAAAATCGGCGATGATCTTGTCGTAGGCGTCGCGCAACGTCCATGTCCGCTTGCGGGCCGTCGCATAAAGGCGATCAAAGCCGACCCGGAATACCTGGCGGATCTCCGGGGTGATATTGGCACCCGGGGCGGATCCGAACTGCTTGGGTCGTCCACGCTTCCGGTCTGATGAGTTTCTCGACTTTCCCGGGGCGCCTGAATTGTGATAGTCGGGTAGCAAGGCGTTCGGTACCATGCCCCGCTGCCAGTACCGACGGAGGTAACAATAGATCTGCCTCCGGGTCGTCCGATTTATGGCGGGGTCGCCGCTGGCTCGTGCTTGCTCGACGATACGTCGAACTTCCTTTCCACGAAACTGGCTCCTGAAGATGTCCGGTTCCTTGGTGGCCAGCTCACCAATGAGACCCCAAGCACGGTCTCGAAGGGCTTTGTGAGACGCTTTCAAAGCCGCGTCACGTACGATCAGGAGATACGGGTCGGCCTCCATGATTTGCCATTCGGCAACTTCCACTGCCTTCACCAGCGACTGCAGGTCACCGAGTTCGGGTAGGGCAGTAGCAGCGTCGACATCGATCGTCACAACGCTGTTTTGTGGGGGGGAGATCCACAGGATCCGAATGCGTCGTATGGGCTCTCCCGTTGTCTGGAGCAGATCGTTGCGAGCAAGGATCACCCCAGCCTCCGATCTTCCTCGAAACGGGTAGTAACTTTGAGAAGGGTTAGCGGATCTTTAGTGCTAAACTCCCGGTCGAGGTTCATCCGCAGCCGTCTCGTCGCTACGAGGTGACGAAGGGCGGTCAACGGCTCGCCCGGGGAGAACCCGCACTTCTCTTCCAACTGGGTAAGAAAGGCCTGGATTGATCCGCTTCTGGTCCGGGTGAATTCGGTCAGGAACTGCTCGCAGCGATCGGGCCAATAGTCGGGGTGTGGTGCCTCGAGCTCGTGCAGCGACCGCATCTTATGCAGCCACTGAAGGTTCCCGACACGAACACGCGGAAGATCCTTCTCCGTGATCAGATGCCACTCGATGCCTTCGCGCTTCCAATACCTGCGCTCGAGTTCCAGTTTCTCTAGTATTCGCGGTTCTTCCAGCTTTTGGGCCGGTTTGGCGGATCTCGCGATAGTCCGAGTCGTTCGCCCGCTTCTGATGTCAATCAAAAAGTCCGTTGTCATTATGATATCTGTCCTCGACGCGGGATCGATTGGGTGGATTATGCCCATGTCTTTGGCGAGCATGCGGGTCACCTCCCGGTCGAGCGGGAATTGCTCACGAATGTCGGTCACCGCGTCATCCCAATCCAGTATCACGAAGAAACGAGTCTCTATGTCGGATAGGAAATGGTGCAGACGTCCAGTCGTGTGGCCGGGGATGCGTGTTGCGCGACCAAGTGTTGGGACGTCCTGGATCGTCAACCATGGCTTGTAATCTTGGCCATTCCCCGTCCCACGTCCTTCCTTATAGAACCGCTGGATTTTTTTCTCGTCGAAACCGTATCGGCGTGAGGCCATTCGCTAATTCAATCGGATCGGGGCCGGCCAGCGTCGGACAACCTCGGAAGGAGGTTCGAAGCAGTCGGACATTGGGGACAGGTGTGACAGAGACGAGTAGGCAACGTCGGCCTACCGGTTGGAGTTCAGCGTGCAGGGGCGCTTCGGCGAAAAGCCTCGGCCGATTGCGACGTCGCCGTTCGGGTTGCAGGAGATGTCGGAAAAGTTAGAGCTGCGACGGGCGCCACGTCCATCATCCCAATCGCGCGAACGGTCTTTCTGCGTCGCCTGATTGTTACAATCCATTTGACTACAAGACAAGCAAAATTCCTTCGAGCAATTAGTTATGTTGCACGTAAAAGAAATTATTCGAAACAGCGCAAAAGACTAAACCCAGACGATGTGAACAAATTGTTTCACCGCCAAGTCGTCCAGTTGGAGTGTTTGAAGTATGATCGATCAATGGCGTGGTCGACGTCAATAGAGATTATGACGCGCGGCAAGCGGGTGTCTCCCTTGATTTGTCGAATAGTCTGAACGTGGTCGCAAGGCTGCGCGAACGAGATGTGGGTTGAGGAATCGGGGCCGGCATAGCTGCGGCCTGAAGATTGAGTTAGTGCGGGCAAATCGAGTGTGGGCAGGCAGTTACGACAACGTGATGAAATGCGTGATCCAAATGCGATGAAAAATTCGGCAAATTATCACGCTAATGTGATAATCCTCCATATTTTGCCATATTGCCTATCTTGCCTAAAAAGGGCGTGTCATGAGCACTGCAAAGCCATCTCAGCTTACGCGGGACATTTTGACAAAAGCGATCAAAAGCAAAGTCGAGAGCATGCCCCTGCGTGACCTCGTCGATCTGGCCTCGGCGCTCAAGATCGCGGTTCCCATGGCGGCCAAGAAGATCCGTCGGCGTGAGCCGAAGTTGGTTGCGCCGCCGGCCGCGCCCGAGGGGCGCGTGCTGCAGGGTGCCGGCGTCGGCCCGCTCGTCTCGATGGCAAAGGGCCGTCGGCTTCTGGATGCGATCACCGTTGACGACGAGGCGGCCGATTGGGTTGAGAGCGAACTCATCGGTGCGGGCGTGGTGGTCAAGCGGCTCGCCATTGCGCGGGGCACCCTCGACAACTGGCGTAAGGCCGGCAAGGTCGTGGCGCTGCGTAAGGGGGTGCGGAACTTTGTCTATCCGCTGCGGCAGTTCGATCATCGCCGGCCCGTGGACGGTCTCGATCTAGTGGCCGAGCACTTCACCTCTGCCGAGGAAGCATGGGAGTGGCTGGTTGTTCCCAATCGAATGACCGGTGGCAAGGCGCCGATCGACGCGCTACGCGCGGGCGACGTGAAGAACGTGGTCAGCGCGGCGGCAGTAGCCTTTGACTACGCGTGAAACACGTACTGCCCAAACTCCGGAAACAGCTGGTCGCCGCTAAGCTTGCCGACTGGTCGCGCATCCTTTCAAAGAGCGTGGTCTTCAGTTCAGTGGCCCGTCAGGGCGAAGCAGATCGAAGCATCAAACAGTAGGACGAAATTGCCGCTACGACCTTTCAGACACCCAAGCTACATCGCGGGCGAACTGGCCGAATACATCGAGGCCAAGAAGATGAGACACGTCCGAGGCGCCCCGATGCACCCCCAGACCCAGGGCAAGATCGAGCGCTGGCACCAGACCCTGAAAAACCGCATCCTCTTGGAAAACTACTTCCTGCCCGGTGACCTCGAGGCCCAGATCAAGGCCTTCGTCGAAAGCTACAACCACCGGCGCTATCACGAAAGCCTGAACAACGTGACGCCCGCAGACACCTACTTCGGCAGGGCCCCGGCCATCATCAAGCAGCGCGAAGGGATTAAACGGAAGACCACCGAGCATCGGCGCATGCAACACCGCAAGCTTGCCGCATAACATCAAACCCCAGACGAGGCCCGTTCTCCGCTAATCCACGCCGCGCATTGAGCCATATGTTCTGACGACGGACAGTTCAGAGTGCACGCTCGCCTGATCGCGCGACGTGACCTCGAGCAGCTTGATCTCACACGACAGCGCCACCTCTGGCATTCTGGAGTAGCAGCAAAGGGTGGGTGAACGAACCCGCTTCCGTCAGCCGTAAGCTGCCCGGCAGAAATCCCCTGTGGATCGACGCCGGATGTTGACCCCGCGAAAGCGAGTTGCATCAGCCACTTGGAATGCGGATCGGCGACGGGACCCCAGACCGATCCACAGCCGTTGGCCCCGACCCCCGGGCCAGATTTGGCCGCAATTATATTGCGTTGTATAAATCTTTATTGTCTAGGATATAATTTTAATATCTGGAATATGACTTTATTATCTAGGATACAACTTTATTTTCCGTCTACATTTATCGCGCCCCAAACGGGCGATCCTGGCGGCGTTGCCTTATTCAACCGTTACCGATTTGGCGAGGTTGCGCGGCTGGTCGACGTCCGTGCCTTTCAGGATGGCGACGTGGTAGGCCAGAAGCTGCACCGGGATGGCATAGAGTAGCGGGGCGACGAACGGGGCGCAGTCCGGCAGGATGACGGTGCGCTCGGCGATGCCGGAGAGGCGCGCTGCGCCGGCGCGGTCGCTGAACAGGATGATCCGCCCGCCGCGGGCCGCGGCCTCCTGCAGGTTGGAGGCGGTTTTCTCGAACAGCGGGCCGGAGGGCAGCACCGCGATGACCGGCACCGAGGGGTCGATCAGCGCGATCGGCCCGTGTTTCATTTCGCCGGCGGGGTAGCCTTCGGCGTGGATGTAGCTCAGCTCCTTCAGCTTCAGCGCGCCTTCGAGGGCGATCGGCATCATCGAGCCGCGGCCGAAGAACAGCACGTCGCGCGCATCGCGGATGTCTTCGGCGAGGGCGCGGATCTCGGCGTCATCGGCGAGGAGCTGGGCCATCTTGCCGGGAAGCTCCATCAGGGCGGCGACGAGCGGCGCGAGCTCGGCATCGCTCCGCGCGCCGCGGGCGCGGGCGAGGGCGAGGGTGAAGCCGGCGAGCACGGCGAGCTGTGCGGTGAAGGCCTTGGTGCTGGCGACGCTGATTTCCGGGCCGGCGATGGTTTCCAGCATCAGGTCGCTCTCGCGCGCCATCGTGCTTTCCGGCACGTTGACCACCGACATCACCTTGCAGCCCTGGCGCTTCATGTAGCGCAGCGCGGCCATGGTATCGGCGGTTTCGCCGGACTGGCTGACGACGAGTCCGAGCCCTGCGGGGTCGAGCGGTGGTTCGCGGTAGCGAAACTCGCTGGCCACATCGGCATCGACCGCGATCCGCGCGATCTCCTCCAGCCAGTAACGCGCCGTCAGACCGGCATAATAGGCCGAGCCGCAGGCCGAGAGGGTGATGCGCGGAATGGCGGCGAGGTCGATCGCGAGGTCCGGCAGGACCGGCAGGCGGGTTGCCGGATCAATCATGCGGTTCAGCGTGTCGCCGATGATCGCGGGGTTCTCGTGCAGCTCCTTTTCCATGAAATGGCGGAAATTGCCCTTGCCGATGGACGCGCCGGTCAGGCGGGTCAGCTTGACCTCGCGGGTGACCGGGTTGTTCGCGGCGTCACGGAATTCGGCACCGCTGCGCGAGACGATCACCCAGTCGCCATCGTCGAGATAGGCGATGCGGCGGGTCAGCGGCGCGAGGGCCAGGGCGTCGGAACCGAGATACATCTCCTCCTCGCCGAAGCCGACCGCGAGCGGGGCGCCGCGCTGCGCGCCGATCATCAGCTCGGGATGGCCGGCGAAGATCAGCGCCAGCGCATAGGCGCCTTCGAGCCGGGCGAAGGCGGCGGCGGCAGCCTCGGTTGGGGCGAGGCCGCGGGCGAGGTGCAGGTCGACGAGCTGGGCAACGGTTTCGGTGTCGGTCTCGGTGGAGAAGACCTGGCCGGCGGCTTCGAGCTCGGCGCGCAGTTCGGCATGGTTCTCGATGATGCCGTTATGCACGACGGCGACGCGGGCGGTGCCGTGCGGATGGGCGTTGCCTTCGGTGGGCGCGCCATGCGTCGCCCAGCGGGTATGGCCGATGCCGGTGGTGCCGGCGAGCGGCTCGGCGGCGAGGCTGGCGGCCAGGTTGGCGAGCTTGCCCTCGGCCCGGCGGCGGGTGATCGCGCCCTCGACCAGGGTGGCGATGCCGGCGCTGTCATAGCCGCGATAGGCGAGGCGGGAGAGACCGTCGAGCAGCAGGGGGGCGGCGTCGTTCCGCCCGATCAGTCCGACAATGCCGCACATCAGCGTTTTCCCTTCGTCATGCGCAGTTCGGCCGCGCGGCCGGGCTTTTCGACCTGCCGGCTGCGCGCGAGCGCCAGCGAATCCGCCGCCACCGGGTCGGTGATGACGCTGCCGGCGGCGATGATCGCACGCTCCCCCACGGTAACAGGTGCCACGAGGGCGACATCCGAGCCGATGAAGGCATCGGCGCCGATCGTGGTGCGGTGCTTGGCGAAGCCGTCGTAATTGCAGGTGATGGTGCCGGCGCCGATATTGGCGTGCGGGCCGATTTCGGCATCGCCGAGATAGGTCAGGTGGTTGGCCTTGGCGCCGGCGCCGAGGCGGGCGGCCTTGAGCTCGACGAAATTGCCGACATGGGCGCCCGCCCCGATCTCGCTGCCCGGGCGCAGCCGCGCATAGGGGCCGATGACGGCGCCGGACGCGATCGTGCAGCCCTCGAGATGGGAGAAGGCGCGGATCGTGACATCCGGCCCGACCGTCACGCCGGGGCCGAAGACGACATGCGGCTCGATCGTGACATCGGCGGCGAGCGCTGTGTCGGCGGCGAGGAAGACGGTTTCGGGGGCTGTCATCGTCACCCCGGCGGCGAGGGCGGCGGCGCGCAGGCGGGACTGCATCGCGGCCTCGGCGGCGGCAAGCTCGGCGCGGGAATTCACCCCCCGGCATTCGTCCCACGGCGCCTCGACCACGGCGACGGCAGCTCCCTCGGCGCGGGCGACGGCGACGAGGTCGGTAAGGTAGTATTCGCCCTTCGCGTTGTCGTTGCCGATTTTCCCGAGCCAGCGGCGCATGTCGGCGGCGGTGGCGGAGAAGCCGCCGACATTGCACAGGCCGATCGCGCGCTCGGCCTCGGTCGCGTCGGCGAATTCGACGATGCGTTCGGCGAAGCCATCGGGGCCGATGATGCGGCCGAAGGCGCCGGGCTCCGGCGGGCGGGTGCCGAGCAGCACCAGCGCCGCATCCCCCGCGCCGAGCCGCGCGCCGAGGCGCTGGAGCGTCGCGCCGGTGACCAGCGGATTGTCGCCATAGACAAGGGTGACGGCGCCGGCGCCGAAATGATCCGCCGCGGCGAGGGCGGCGTGGGCGGTGCCGAGGCGCTCGCGCTGGATCACGGTCGGGTGCGGAGCGGCGGCGCGGGCGACGTCGTCCATATCCGGGCCGGTGACGACGATTGTTTCGGCGAAGGCCGTCTTGCAGGCGGCGAGCAGATGGGCGAGCATCGGCTGGCCGGCGATGCGGTGCAGCACCTTGGGGCGGCTCGACTTCATCCGGGTGCCGAGGCCGGCGGCAAGGATCACGGCGGTATTGTGCATGCGCGAAGCGGTAGCCCTGGCCTGCCGCTCATGTAAAGTGCCGCGCCATCAAATAGGATTTCGGAGTGTGTCATGAACGCTTCACGCGGTGTTGTTTTCGACCTGGACGGCACGGTGATCGACAGCCTGCCCGACCTTGCGGCGGCGCTGAACCGCTCGCTGGCCCGCCACGGCGCGGCGCCGGTGGCGCGGGAGGATGTCGCGCCGATGGTCGGCGATGGCGCGAAAATGCTGCTGAAGCGGGGCTATGCAGCGCGCGGCATGACGCCGGAGGCCGCGGACGAGGCGATCTTCCTCGCCGATTACGAGGCGCATGTGACCGATCTCACCGAACCCTATCCGGGCATCGTGACGGCGCTGGAGACGCTGGCCGCGCGGGGCTACCGGCTCGGCATGTGCACCAACAAGCCCGAGGCCTCGGCGCGCAAGGTGCTGGCGGCGCTCGATCTCGACCGGTTCTTTCCGGTGCTGATCGGCGGGGATGCAACGAATTTCCGCAAGCCTGACCCGCGCCATCTCGGCGCCGTGCTGGAGGCGATGACGATTGCGCCGCGGGGGGCGGTGATGGTCGGCGATCATCACAACGACATCGCCACGGCGGAAGGGCTCGGCGTCGCCTCGATTTTCGTCCGCTGGGGCTATGGCAGGGCGGAGGGCACGATCGCCATCGGCGAGACCGCTGCCCTGGTCCCCGCGGTGGAGCGGCTGCTCGGCGCCGCCTGAACCCGCCGGCCTCGATTTCCTGCGTTCGGCATGACGCGCCCGGCCTTGACGGGGGCGGCGCGATGGACCATTTGCGTAAACAGGACCTGTGTTGTCCACAATCGGGTGTGCCATGCTGAGATTGTCGCGTTTGACCGACTATGCGGTGGTGGTTCTGGTGCGTCTTGCCCAGGCCGCCACGGTTGAAACCGCCCCCGCGATCGCGGCGGGCACCGGGATTCCGGAGCCGACCGTAGCCAAGGTCCTGAAGGGGCTGGCGCAGTCCGGCCTCGTGCTGTCGCAGCGCGGCGCGCATGGCGGCTACCGGCTTGGGCGGCCGCTCGCCGCGATCCCGATCGCGGATGTGATCGTCGCGATCGACGGGCCAATTGCTCTCACCGCCTGCGTCGAGGGCACGGGCGGGGCGTGCGACAGCGCGTCGCTTTGCCCGATGGCGGGACGCTGGGGCGTGGTGAACGACGCGATCAGCGATGCGCTGGGCGCGATCACGCTGGATGACATGCAGGCGGCGGCCCTGCCCAGGGCGCTGCGGGTCGATGAAACGGATCTTGCGGCGCGCGCGCCGTCAACTGTCGAATAGGGGTTTCAATGCCTGCCGTGAATGAGACGATCGAGACTGTCGACCGGATATCCGGCGGCGGCTACAAGTTCGGCTTCGAGACCAATATCGAGATGGAGTTCGCGCCCAAGGGGCTGAACGAGGACATCGTCCGGCTCATCTCGGCGAAGAAGGGCGAGCCGGAATGGCTGCTCGAATGGCGCCTCAAGGCGTATCGCGCCTGGCTGACGATGGAAGATCCGGCCTGGGCGCGCGTCCATCATCCCAGGATCGACTATCAGGACCTGCATTATTACGCGGCGCCGAAGAAGCCGGCGCCGAAATCGCTCGACGAGGTCGACCCCGAGCTGCTCGCGATGTACGAGAAGCTGGGCATTCCGCTGAACGAGCGCGCGGCGCTGGCGGGCATCGCCGTCGATGCCGTGTTCGACAGCGTTTCGGTCGCGACCACGTTCCGCGACACGCTGGCCAAGGCCGGGGTGATCTTCTGCTCGATTTCCGAGGCGGTGCGCGAGCATCCCGATCTCGTGCGGCAATATCTCGGCAGCGTCGTGCCGGCGGGCGACAATTATTACGCCGCGCTGAACTCGGCGGTGTTTTCCGATGGCAGCTTCGTCTTCGTGCCGAAGGGCGTGCGCTGCCCGATGGAGCTTTCGACCTATTTCCGCATCAATGCGCGCAATACCGGGCAGTTCGAGCGCACACTGATCATCGCCGAGGCGGGGGCCAGCGTGTCGTATCTCGAAGGCTGCACCGCGCCGATGCGCGACGAGAACCAGCTTCACGCCGCGGTCGTCGAACTCGTGGCGCTCGACGAGGCGACGATCAAGTATTCGACCGTGCAGAACTGGTATCCGGGCGACGCCCAGGGGCGCGGCGGCATCTACAATTTCGTGACCAAGCGCGGCGCCTGCCGGGGGCGGAACTCGAAGATTTCCTGGACCCAGGTGGAGACCGGCTCGGCGATCACCTGGAAATATCCGTCCTGCATCCTGCAGGGCGAGGGGTCGACCGGCGAGTTCTACTCGGTGGCGGTGACGAACAATTTCCAGCAGGCCGATACCGGCACCAAGATGATCCATCTGGCGCCGAACACGACGAGCACGATCGTCTCCAAGGGGATTTCGGCCGGACGGTCGAACAACACCTATCGCGGCCTGGTGCGGATCATGCCGCGGGCGATGAATGCGCGGAACTTCACCCAGTGCGACAGCCTGCTGATCGGCGATCAGTGTGGCGCGCATACGGTGCCGTATATCGAGAGCCGCAACCGCACCGCGAAGGTGGAGCACGAGGCGACGACCTCGAAGATCGCCGACGACCAGCTGTTCTACTGCCGGGCGCGCGGGCTTTCCGAAGAGGACGCGGTGGGGCTTCTGGTGAACGGCTTCTGCCGGGATGTTTTGAAGGAATTGCCGATGGAGTTCGCGGTCGAGGCGCAGAAGCTGCTCGCCGTGTCTCTCGAAGGCTCCGTGGGCTGAGGACGCAACATGCTTGAAATCAAGGGACTGACCGCGACCATCGATGGCAAGGAGATCCTTCGCGGGATCGACCTCACCGTGCCGGAGGGCGAGGTGCACGCGATCATGGGGCCGAACGGGGCGGGGAAATCCACCCTGTCCTACGTGCTCTCCGGCCGCGACGGCTACGAGGTGACCGGCGGCAGCGTGACGTATAACGGGGTCGACCTGCTGGCGATGGAGCCGGAGGAGCGGGCGGCGGCGGGTGTGTTCCTGGCCTTCCAGTATCCGGTCGAATTGCCGGGGGTGGGCAATGCCAATTTCATCCGCACCGCGCTGAACGCGATCCGCCGGGCGCGCGGCGAGACGGAACTCGACGCCGTGCAGTTCCTCAAGGAAGCGCGGGCGGCGGTGAAGGCGCTGAAGATGCCGGACGACATGCTGAAGCGAAACGTCAATGTCGGGTTCTCGGGCGGCGAGAAGAAGCGCAACGAGGTGTTGCAGATGGCGCTGCTGAAGCCGACCCTGGCGCTGCTCGACGAGACCGATTCCGGGCTCGATATCGATGCGCTCAGGATCGTCGCCGAAGGGGTGAACGCGCTGCGCGGGCCCACCTTCTCGGCGCTGGTGATCACGCATTATCAGCGGCTGCTCGACCATATCGTGCCGGACCGGGTGCATGTGCTGGCGGCCGGCAGGATCGTCCGCTCCGGCGGGCCGGAGCTTGCGCTCGAGCTTGAGGCGAACGGTTATGCGGGGCTGGAGGCGGCATGAGCGGGACTGACCTGCTCGACGGTTTCGACCTCGCCGCACTGCCGGGCGCGTCCACGCGGGAGGCGGCGGCGGCGCGGGTGCGCGCCGACGGTTGGCCGACGAAGCGCGACGAGGCCTGGCACTATACCGATCTCGCGGCCGGGCTGCGTGGTTTTGCGCTCGGCCCCGCCCCGGTGGTGGATGTTGAAGCAGAGTTGCCGGAAGGGCAGCGCGTCGTGTTCGTCAATGGCCGGTTCGATGCGGCGCGCTCGGCGGCGCCCGAATGGGTGGGCCGGCTCAGCGATGCGGCCCTGGGTGATGCTGCGCTGGGCGATGCGGCGCGCGGCGGCGTTGTCGTCGCACTGAACACCGCGCTGGCGGAGGATGGCGTCGCCATCACCCTCGCGCCGGGCCAGCAGGGCGGCACGCTGTTCCTGGTGGCGCTGGCGGCGGGCCGGGGCGAGGCGATGCCGGCCATCGCGCCGCGCCACCGGATCGCGCTCGGCGCCGGTGCGACGCTGACGCTGATCGAGACCGCGCGCGGCGAGGGCAGCTACCTGCACGCGCCGGTCTTCGAGGTGGACCTCGGCGAGGGGGCGCGGCTCAACCATTACCGGCTCCAGGATGAATCCGCCGAGGCGGTGCATGTCGCCACCATTTTCGCGGAAATCGCGGGTGGGGCCGGCTATGAGAGCTTCACCCTCAACCGCGGCGCCCGGCTCAGCCGCAACGAGACCCATGCGCGGCTCGGCGGCAAGGCGGCGGATGTGCATCTCAACGCCGCGCAGCTGCTCAATGGAACCCAGCATGGCGACGTGACCACGGTGGTGCGGCACGACGCGCCGAACTGCGCCTCGCGGCAGACGGTGAAATCGGTCCTCGCCGGGGCGGCGCGCGGCGTGTTCCAGGGGCGGATCGAGGTCGATCGCATCGCGCAGAAGACCGACGGCTACCAGATGAACCAGGCGCTGCTGCTCTCCGACGAAGCGGAGATCGACAGCAAGCCGGAGCTGGAAATCTTCGCCGACGACGTGAAGTGCAGCCATGGTGCGACGATCGGCGCGCTCGACCCCGAGCAGCTCTTCTACCTGCGCAGCCGCGGCGTGCCGGAGGCGGAGGCGAAATCGATCCTGATCCGCGCCTTTCTCGACGAGGCGCTTGAGCCGGTGACCGACGAGGCGGCGCGGGCCGTCTTCGAGGCGGCGATCGGCGCCTGGTGGCGGGAGGGCGCATGAGCGCTTCCCTCGAGCAGACCGGCTTCGACATCGCGCGCATCCGCGCCGATTTCCCCATCCTGTCGCAGACGGTGCATGGCAAGAAGCTGGTGTTTCTCGACAGCGGCGCCTCGGCGCAGAAGCCGCGCGCGGTGATCGACGCGATGGTCCGCTCGATGGAGACGCGCTACGCCAATGTCCATCGCGGGCTGCACTGGCTGAGCGAGCGCGCCTCGGACGATTACGAGGCCGCGCGCGACAAGGTGGCGGCCTTCCTCAACGCGGCGCGCGAGGAGATCGTCTTTGTGCGCAACGCGACCGAGGGGATCAATCTCGTTGCCGCGACGTTCGGGCGGTCGGCGCTGCAGCCGGGCGATGCGGTGGTGGTGAGCGAGATGGAGCACCACGCCAATCTCGTGCCCTGGCAGATGCTGCGGGATTCGCACGGGATCGATCTGCGCATCGTCAGGATCACCGATACCGGCGAGCTGGATTTTGCCGACCTGGAGCGGCAATTCGCCGATGGGCGGGTGCGGCTGCTGGCGATCACCCATATGTCGAACGTGCTCGGCACCTACACGCCGGTCGAGCGGCTTGCCGCCTTTGCGCATGAGCGCGGGGCGCGGCTGCTGCTCGATGGCGCGCAGGCGGTGGTGCACCGTGCTGTCGATGTCCGCGCGATCGATGCGGATTTCTACGTGTTCTCCGGTCACAAGCTCTACGGTCCGTCCGGCATCGGGGTGCTGTTTGGCAAGCGCGAGCTGCTCGACGCGATGCCGCCTTTCCTGGGCGGCGGCGACATGATCCGCAGCGTGAGTTACGAAAAATCGACCTGGGCGGAGCCGCCCTACCGGTTCGAGGCGGGCACGCCGGCGATCGTCGAGGCGGTGGGCCTTGCCGCGGCGATCGACTACGTGAACGCGATCGGCTTTCCGGCAATCGCCGCGCATGAGCGGGCGCTGACCGACCACGCGCTGGCGACGCTCGATGCGATCGACGGCATCCATGTGGTCGGGCGTGCGCAGGACCGCGGCGGGGTGGTCGCCTTCACCATGGACGGGGTGCATGCGCACGACGTCGCCACCCTGCTCGACAAGCAGGGGATCGCGGTGCGCGCCGGGCATCATTGCGCGGAACCGTTGACCCACCGGCTCGGGCTCGACAGCACCGCCCGCGCGACCTTTGGCGTCTATACGACGATGGAAGAGATCGACGCGCTGGCGAAGGGGCTGCGGCGCGTGCAGCAGGTGTTCGGCGGATGAGCGACGCTGCGGATGTCGGCGATCTGTACCAGCGGCTGATCATGGATCGCGCCCGCGCGCCGCTGCATGCCGGCCGGCCCGCCGCGTTCGACGCCGAGGCCGAGGGCGACAATCCGATGTGCGGCGACCGGGTGCAGCTGCGCCTGAGCTGCTCGGGCGGGGCGATCGGCGAGGTGTGGCACGAGACCCGCGGCTGCGCGATCTGCATCGCCTCGGCCGATCTGATGGCGGATGCGGTGACCGGGCGCACGCGCACGGCGGCCAATGAGCTTGCCGGCGCCTTCGAGACGATGGTGGCGAGCGGGGCCGTGCCCGACCGCGAGGATTTCACCGAATTGCGGGCGCTCTCGGGCGTTCATGAATACCGCTCGCGGCACCGCTGCGCGACACTTCCCTGGCAGGCGCTGCGCGCCGCCCTGACCAAGACGATGGAGACCGGACATGGCGGATGACATGGCCAGGACCGAACCCGTGACCACCTGGACGCCGGAGGGCGAAACCCCGCCGCTGGTGAGCGAGGAGAACGTGATCGCGGCGATCGCCACGGTCTACGACCCGGAAATTCCGGTGAACATCTTCGAGCTCGGCCTGATCTACGCCATCGAGATCGAGGGTGGGGCGGTAAAGGTGGAAATGACGCTCACTGCGCCGGCCTGCCCCAGCGCGCAGGAACTGCCCGAGGCGGTGCGCCTCGCGGTGGGGACGGTGCCGGGGGTGAGCGAGGTGGAGGTCGAGACCGTGTGGGATCCGCCCTGGGATCCCTCGCGGATGAGCGACGAGGCGCGCCTCGCGCTCAACATGTTCTGAGGAGTCCGCGATGACCACGATCCGCACCGAATCCGCCCCGCCCCGCCGCAGCCTGCCGCCGCTGATGCAACTGACCGACGCCGCGGCCGATCGCCTGCGTGCGCTGTATGAAAGCGGCCAGCAGGGGCGCCTGCTGCGCATCAGTGTCGGCACCAAGGGGTGCTCCGGCCTGTCCTACGAGATGAACTGGGTGGACGAGCCGGCGCCGACCGATGAACAGGTGAGCGACAAGGGCGTTACCGTCCTGATCGATCGCAAGGCCACCCTGTTCCTGATCGGCACGGTGATGGACTACAAGGTTGAGACATTCACCTCAGGCTTCACCTTCGAGAATCCGAACGAGAAGGGCCGTTGCGGCTGTGGCGAGAGTTTCCACGTCTGACGCCCTGCGGTGATGTCGCGGCCTGACGGCCCAGACCGGTTCAGGCGATGTCTTCCAGCCCGTCTGCGGTGACACGGCGGAAGAAACAGTTATGCGCGCCGGTGTGGCAGGCCGGGCCGGTCTGCTCGACAAGGAGCAGCAGCGTGTCGCCATCGCAGTCGAGCCGCATCTCGACCAAGCGCTGGACATGGCCCGAGCTTTCACCCTTGCGCCAGAGCTTGCCCCGGCTGCGGCTGAAATAGCAGACTTGTCCGGTCGCGAGGCTTTCGGCGATCGATTCCGCGTTCATCCAGGCCATCATCAGCACCTCGCCGGTATCGTGCTGCTGGGCGATGGCGGGAATGAGTCCGGCTTCGTTGAAGCGCGCGGCGGTGATGACGGGGTGGGTCATGCCGTGCCGTCCGGGCTGAAGCCGTCCTGCAGTTCCCCGGCCATGCAGGGTGACGAGGCGCAGGTGGTTCTGGCCTGACCGCACAGCACGGCGAGACCCTGTTCGAGATCGGCGATCAGGTCGTCGGTGTGTTCGAGGCCGATTTGCAGGCGCAGCATCTCGCCGCCGAAGCGGCCGGTGCCTTCGGTGCGGGTGATCGTGTTGGTGGTCGGCAAGGCGAGGCTCTCATAGCCGCCCCAGGAGGCGCCGATGCCGAACAGGCGTAGCGCGTCGGCCATCGCGCAGACGGCGTCGTAATCGTGTTCGGGCTGGAACACCACGCCGAACAGGCCGCAGCCGCCGGTGAAATCCCGCTTCCAGAATTCGTGGCCGGGGCAGGAGGACAGGGCGGGATGCAGCACGCGCAGCACTTCCGGCCGGCCGGCGAGCCACGTGGCGACGGCAAGGGCCGCGCGTTCCTGCTCGGCAAGGCGGACCGCGAGGGTGCGGGCGCCGCGCAGGGCCAGCCAGCAATCGTCCGGCGAGGCGTATTGGCCGAGATCGAGCGCGCCGGCGCGCAGCCAGGCCCAGTCTTCATCCGTTGCCACGGTGATGGCGCCGAGCACGATGTCGGAATGGCCGCCGACATATTTGGTCAGCGCCTGGATCGACACGTCGACCCCGTGGTGGAACGGCTGGAAGGTGCGGATGCCCCAGGTGTTGTCCATGAACAGCTTGGCGCCATGCGCGTGGGCGACGCGGGCGAGCATCGGTACGTCCTGCACCTCGAAGGTGTGGCTGCCGGGGCTTTCGGAAAAGATCGCGGTGGTTTGCGGCAGCAGCAGCGCGACCAAGCGCTCTTCGGCGATCAGCGGATCGTAATAGGTGGTGGCGACGCCATAGCGCGCGAGCACGCTGTCGCAGAAGCGGCGCGTCGGGCCATAGACGGAGTCGGGCACCAGCATGTGGTCGCCGGCCTTCAGCCAGGCGAGCAGCGGCACGGTGATGGCGGCAAGGCCCGAGGAGACGATCTGGCAATGCGTGCCGCCCTCGATTTCGGCGACCACGTTTTCCAGCGCGAAATGGGTCTCGGTGCCGTAAAGCCCGTAGATCTCTTCCTGCTCCAGGCGGCGCTTGCCGATTTCGCGGCGCGCCGCGCATGACGGGTAGAGCACGGTCGAGCCGCGGACGAGCTTGGGATTGACATAGCCATGCGACTTGACCGGCCGGCGCGAGGCCAGGGAGAGGCGGGTTTCGAAACGATCTTCGGTCATGCGGGATCCTCTCCGGTGGCAACCGGGGTGTCGGGCAGCGCACCCCATTCGGCCCATGAGCCGTCATAGAGCGCGCCCATCGGCAGGCCTGCGCGAATGAGGCCAAGAGTGACGACGGCCGCCGTCACGCCGGAGCCGCACATGGTGACGGGCGGTGTCGCGCCGTCGATCCCGGCGGCGGCGAAGCGGGCGCGCAACGCCTCCGGCGGCAGCATGGTCGCGTCGTCGCCGAGCAGTTCGGAATAGGGCAGCGAACGGGCGCCGGGAACATGGCCGCCGCGCATGCCGGGGCGCGGCTCGGGCACCGCGGCGGTGTAGCGGCCAGCGGTGCGGGCATCGAGCAGGATTTCCCGTCGGCTGGCGATGTTGGCCTCGATCGCGGCGCGGTCACGGATGCGGGCGGGGTCGAGACGTGGCGTGAAGCGGCCGCGCGGACGCGGCCGTGCGGCGCCGGCCTCGATCGCCCGTCCTTCCTTGCGCCATTTCGGCAGCCCGCCATCGAGGACGGCGACATTGTCATGGCCGAAGACGCGGAACATCCACCAGCCGCGCGCCGCCGAGAACAGGCCGCGCTGGTCGTAGACGACGATGCGGGAGTCGTTGCTGACGCCGAGCGCCTCGACCGCGGCGGCAAAGCCGGCTTCGTCCGGCAGCATGTGCGGCAGTGGCGAGGTGGTGTCGGCGATTCGCTCGATGTCGAAGAAGGCGGCACCGGGCAAGTGGGCGTCCTCGAACAGGGCGGTGGCGTCCTGCGGTTCGTTCGGGAGGTAGAAGGACGCGTCGAAAACGATCAGCGCCGGATCATCGAGTGTCGCGGCGAGAGACTCTGTTGAGATCAGCGGTGTCGACATGCGTGAAGTGTAACGCGCCGGCAGGGGTTTGTCTCCCTGCCGGCGCGGGAAATCAGGCCATGGCCGGTTCCAGCATCCGCCGCACCTCGGCCGCCGCGGCGCGGCCCTTGATGGCGTCGCGCCAGGCGCCCTCGGCGACGCGCTGATGGGTCATCACCGCGTCGTCGGCGCTGGTGATCATGGCCACACCGGTTTGCGCGTCGGGCGGCGCGTCGGTCGGGAAGGGGTTCACCGCGAGGCAGGCGCGCTCGCGCGAACGCAGGATCGAGAAGGGACCGTTCGGATCGCCGCCGGGCATCAGGCCGAGCTGCAGGCCGATCGGCTCGCTCTCCATCAGTTCGATCATGCGCTCGACCTCGCGGTGCGCGGTGTCGCGGCATTTCCGGCGAAGCTTTTCGGACAGCGGCAGGGTGCCGGCGATGCCGTGCTCGATGAAGCGCTGCAGCGACGCGGTGGTGAGGATCGCGATGACCGAGGGGCGGCGGGCGATGAACATCCGCTTGCGGACCGCGAGAACGCTGAGCACCTGTTCCGCGGCGGTGCGGGCCATGGCGCGGTCCTGGCCGCTGATCTCGGCGTTTTCCTCGAAGACCTGCGCGAGGGTGGCGTCGTATTCCTCGGAGGTGGTCAGATAGCAGATCGGGCCGAAGAATTGCAGGATCTGATCGGATGTTTCCTCGATCTGGCGGAGCCGCTCGAGATACCCGATGGGCCGGCTGTAATATTCGATGCCGATACCGAGCAAGGTCAGCGGCGAAATCTTGAGCAGTTCGGCCAGACGCTTGACGGTGTCGAGCTTAATGACCTCGCCTTTTTCGTAGCGATAAAGGGCGGCGCGCGATACGCCGAGACGGGCAGCGATCTCTTCGGCCTTGAGGCCGGACTCCATGCGATAGGCTCTGAGTTGCTGCCCAATATCATTAAAATGCATTGTCGTTTCTCACTTTTTAAACACTTTTGGCTCTACAATACGGCTCATCTCAACAATTCATTAACAGAGATGACAGGCAAAGTGTAATTTCTTTTTTTCTCCAATGAAAGATTATTAAGACCAGAAAAATCGTTTTTCCGCCATCGAGCCAATTCTAGATAGGCGGTGTATCCTATTTACATCATATGACGTATCCCTGTTTACATGTCGAGACAATCCGAGGTGGAAGAATCCCAGAAAACCGGGCTTTCCGCCCGCCGCCGGGCCGAGCTGCGCGGCAGGGGCGCTGAGACCCTCGTCGCTAACTTGTACGGCGCCAGAGGATTTGAGATACTCGCGCGAAGGTTGCGTACTCCGGCGGGGGAAATCGACCTTGTCGTGGCCGATCGGGAGGTGCTCGCCTTCGTCGAGGTGAAGGCCCGCGCCGCCCTGCGCGCCGCCGCCGATGCGCTCACCCCGCGGCAGCGGCGGCGACTCGTCGCGGCGGCCGAAATCGCTCTCGGCCAGCAACCCGGCTGGGCGCGTCCGGAGACACGCTTCGACGTCATCCTGGTGACCGGCGAGGCGGTTCATCCGATCTTTGCGGCATTTCGCGCCGATGATGGCTGAAGCGTTTGGCTCTGCGGCGCAGAGGCGCGTATAAGGACAGCATGAGCAACCGATCTCCCGAGCCTCCCCGTCTGAAGGGTGCCCGCGCCGATGCCGCGATGGATGCAGAATTGCGGCGTAACGTGGCGTTCTGGATGCTCCGCGGCGTCGAATGCCGGTCCGGTGCTGCGCCTTCGGGCATCGGGATCGATTTCGCCGCGGGGCGGGTCGTGTTTGACGATGGTATCGACCGGCTGGCCCGTCGCTTCGCGCTTCGCCTCGCCGGGGAATGGCTCGCGCTGGTGCGCGCCGGCGTGCCGGTGCCGCTCGCCGGGCTTGCTGCCGCCCGCGCCGCCGCGCAATTCGCCGAGGCCGAGCGGATGCCGCCGCTGCCGCGCTTTCCGTGGGCGGTGACGATGGCGGCGGAACCGCCGCCGGCGGCAGACCAGCTCGAACGGGTTTCGCGCGACCTGGCTGCGCTGGCCAATGGCGCCGGTGCGGCAGGGGCGGCGGATATCGCCCGGTGCCGGGCGCTGTGGCCGGTGATCGGCATCGTCGAATCCATCATGGAAACCGGCGGCGACATCCGGCTCATGCGCGACCCGCAGAGCGACCTCAACGGCTATGGATGCAGCCACCGGCCGCGACCGTGGGCGGTAACCTTCGCTTCGTCCACCGCATCTTCGGTCTCCGAGCGCGGCTATGAGGCGGCGGACCGGGTGCGGCTGCGGCTGACCGCGGCGATGCTGCGCGATGGCGACCGCCGCGCGATCGGGCAGGAGGCCGTCGCCGTGCGCCGGCGCATCGGGCACGATGCTGGCCTGCCTGCGGGCGGGGCGGTCGTGCTGGCCGCCTCGGGCACCGACAGCGAATTGCTCGCCCTCGCCCTCAGCCACTTGCCCGATGCCGGGCAGCCGATCACCACCATTCTGCTGGCGCCCGAGGAAACCGGCAGCGGCGTGCCGATGGCCGCGGTGGGAAGGCATTTCGCGATCGATACCGCGAACGGGCACGATGTCTCGCGCGCCGCCCCGATCGGCGGTTTCAGGCCGGATACCGAGCTGGTCTCGGTTCCGTTGCGCGACAAATATGGCATTCCGCGCCCGGCAACCGACATCGAGGACGAGATCGGCCGCGCGGTTGCGGCTGCGGCGGCGGCCGGGCGCCGGGTGATCCTGCACGCACTCGACCTGTCGAAGACCGGTCTTCTCGCACCGTCGATGGCGCTGCTGCGCAATTTGCGCGCGCGCTTTGGCGATGCGCTGGATATTGTGGTCGATGCCTGCCAGATGCGGATCGGACCCTCGCGCATCCGCGCCTATCTCGACCTTGATGCCGTGGTGCAGATCACCGGGTCGAAATTTCTCACCGGCCCGCCTTTTGCCGGCGCCGCCCTCATTCCCCCGCGCATCGCGCGACGGCTCGGGCGCGGACGGCTGCCCTCCGGGCTCGATGCCTATTTCAGCCGGGGCGAGTGGCCGCCTTCGGCAATGGCGGCGCGCGGTCTGCCCGAGGGCGCGAATTATGGCCTGTTGCTGCGCTGGCGCGCGGCGCTGGCGGAGTTGCGGGTGTTCGCCGCAGTGCCGGAGGCGCGCAAGTCCGACGTTCTCCTGCGGTTTCGCGCCGCGGTCGAGGCGGCGGTGGCGCGGCATGACATCTTTGTGTTGCAGACCGTCGCCGATCCCGCCCGCGAGGGTGGCGGCTGGGACGCGCTGCGCAGCGTTTTCGCTTTCGCCGTGCGTGCGCCGGGCTCGATGGACCGGCTGCTGGACCCTGCCGCGGCTCGTCAGCTCTATCATTGGCTGAACGCGGATTGCGCCGCACTCTTCGACACCGGCCGCGATCGCAGTATTGCCGCTCGCATTTGCCATATCGGTCAGCCGGTTGCCCTGCCCGATGGCGAGGGCGGGCAGATCGGCTGGCTCAGGGTTTCGGCCGGGGCGCGGCTGATTTCGGGCGAGCCGTCGCATCGCGGGCTCGCAACGGACCGCCGGCTGGCCCGGGAGATGGGCGACCTCGCGCTCGTCTTCGACAAGATCGCGCTGCTACGCTCTCATTGGGACCGGCTGGCCCAGTTCGACCCACGGCCGCGCTATCGCTGATCATTTATAGCCCGGCGCTCCAGACCGGAAGGACGGAGCGCCGGAGCGCCGGAGCGCGCGCTGTCTCAGCCGGAAAGTGCCGCTTCCAGGGCGTCGAGCCCTTCGCCGAGCACGGCATCGCTGACCGTCAGCGGCACCAGCAGGCGGATCGTGTTGCCGTGGACGCCGCAGGAAATCACGATGAGGCCGTGCTCGCGGGCGCGGGCGATGACCTGTTTCGTGGTCTCGGCGTCCGGTTCGTGACCGCCGCGCTGGCGGACGATGTCGAAGGCGATCATGGCACCCGGCCCGCGGATCGCGGCGATCGGGGCCACGTCGTTGCGGGCGGCGATGCGCTCGAGCCTGCCCTTCATCGTGGCACCGATCGCATTGGCGCGGTCCACCAGGTTTTCCTCCTGGATCACGTCGAGCACCGCGAGGGCGGCGGCGCAGGCGAGCGGGTTGCCGGCATAGGTGCCGCCGAGGCCGCCGGGCTCCGGCGCGTCCATCACCGCGGCGCGGCCGATCACGCCGGAAAGCGGGAAACCGCCGGCCAGCGATTTCGCGACCGTCATCAGGTCCGGCTTCACGCCGGAATGCTCGATGCCGAACATCTTCCCGGTGCGGCCGAAGCCGGTCTGCACCTCGTCGGCGATCAGCAGGATCCCGTTGCGGTCGCACAGCGCGCGCAGTGCGACCAGCAGCTCGGCCGGCGCCGGGATGAACCCGCCCTCGCCCTGGACCGGCTCGATCACGATGGCGGCGACGCGCTCGGGCTCGATATCGGCGCGAAACAGCATCTCGATGCCGCGAAGACTGTCGGCGACGCTGACGCCGAAGGGCTCGAAGGGAAAGGGCGCGTGATAGATTTCGGCCGGCATCGGCGCGAAGCGCTTCTTGTAGGGCACGACCTTGCCGGTCATCGCCATGGTCAGCAGGGTGCGGCCGTGATAGCCGCCGGCGAAGGTGATGATGCCGGGGCGGCCGGTGGCGGCGCGGGCGATCTTGACGGCGTTTTCCAGCGCCTCGGCGCCAGTGGTGAGGAACACGGTTTTCGCCGGTCCCTCGATCGGGGCGATCGCGTTGAGCCGCTCGGCCAGGGCGACATAGGGCTCATACGGCGTGACCTGGAAGCAGGTATGGGTGAAGCGGTCGAGCTGCTCGCGGACGGCCGCTATCACCTTCGGGTGGCGGTGCCCGGTATTGAGCACCGCGATGCCGGCGGCGAAGTCGATATACCGCTTCCCCTCCGCGTCCCACAGTTCGGCGTTCTCGGCGTGGGCGGTGTAGGCCATCGGATGGCTGATGCCTACACCGCGGGCGATGGCCGCCTCGCGGCGGCCGTGCAGCTCGGAATTCGCGCTCATTTTCCGATGTCCGCAGCGACCGGGCTGCGGTGCATCGTGCTGTGCACCACGAAATCGGCTTCCGTCGCGTCGCGGATCTGCTCGATCGTCACATCGTCCGGCTTGTCGACCAGAACGAGCGAGGGTGAGCGGGTGTGATCGACCTCAAAGACCGCCATGTCGGTGACGATCATGCTGACCACGTTCTTGCCGGTGAGCGGCAGGGAGCATTTGCGCAGGATCTTGGCTTCGCCCTTGGCGGTGTGCTCCATGAGCACGACGACGCGCGGCACGCCGGCGACGAGGTCCATCGCGCCGCCCATGCCCTTCACCATCTTGCCGGGGATCATCCAGTTCGCGAGATCGCCGTTCTCGGCCACCTGCAGCGCGCCGAGGATGGAGATGTCGATATGCCCGCCGCGCACCATGGCGAAGGATTCGGCAGAGTCGAAATAGCTCGTGGTCGGCAGCTCGGTGACGGTCTGCTTGCCGGCGTTGATCAGGTCGGCGTCTTCCTCGCCCTCATAGGGGAAAGGGCCGATCCCGAGCATGCCGTTCTCGGAGTGCAGGTGGACCGAGACGCCCTCGGGGATGTGGTTGGCCACCAGCGTCGGGATGCCGATGCCGAGATTGACGTAGAATCCGTCCTGCAGTTCACGGGCGGCGCGGGCCGCCATCTGGTCGCGTGTCCAGGGCATGTTTTCCTCCTCAGGCCCGCTCGCGCACGGTGCGCTTTTCGATGTGCTTCTCGACCTGCGCAAGCTTGACGATGCGTTTCACGTAGATTCCGGGGGTGACGATATGGTCCGGGTCGAGCGTGCCGGGTTCGACCAGCTCCTCGACCTCGGCGACCGTCACCTTGGCGGCGGCGGCGCAGATCGGGTTGAAGTTCCGCGCCGTCTTCCGATAGACGAGATTGCCCTCGGTATCGCCCTTCCAGGCATGGACCACGGCGAGATCGCCGAAGATGCCGCGCTCCATCACGTAATGCCGGCCGTCGAACTCGCGGGTTTCCTTGCCGTCGGCAACCTGCGTGCCATAGCCCGTCGCGGTGAAGAAGGCGGGGATGCCGGCGCCGCCGGCGCGGATGCGTTCGGCCAGGGTGCCCTGCGGGTTGAACTCGATCTCAAGCTCGCCGGCGAGATATTGCCGGGCGAAGGTGGCGTTCTCGCCGACATAGGACGAGATCATCTTCCGCACCTGCCGCGTATCCAGCAGGATGCCGAGACCGACCCCGTCGATCCCGGCATTGTTGGAGACGATGGTCAGGTTGCGCACGCCGCTTTCGCGGATCGCCTCGATCAGCGCCATCGGCACGCCGCACAGGCCAAAGCCGCCGGCGAGGATGGTCATGTCGTCGCGCAGCAGACCGGCGAGCGCCTCGACGGCGCCGGAATAGACCTTACGCATCCGGTTGGTTTCCTCCTTAGTGTTTCAGCGTTCGACGCACATGGCGACGCCCATGCCGCCGCCGATGCACAGCGTGGCGAGACCCTTGCGGGCGTCGCGCTTCTGCATCTCGAAGAGCAGGGTGGTCAGGACGCGCGCGCCCGAGGCGCCGATCGGGTGGCCGATGGCGATGGCGCCGCCGTTCACGTTCACCTTCGCCGGGTCGAGATTGAGGCCCTTGTTCACCGCGCAGGCCTGGGCGGCGAAGGCTTCGTTCGCCTCGACCAGGTCGAGATCGGTGACTGACCAGCCGGCCCGGGAGAGCGCCTTCTGCGAGGAAGGGATCGGCCCGGTGCCCATCACCGCGGGATCGACGCCGGCGGTGGCGAAGCTGGCGATGCGGGCGAGCGGGGTGAGGCCGCGCTTCGCCGCTTCCTTCGCCGACATGACGACGAGGGCGGCGGCGCCGTCATTGATGCCGGAGGCGTTGCCGGCGGTCACGGTGCCGTCCTTCGAGAAGGCGGGCTTGAGCTTCGCCATGCTCTCGGCCGAGGCGTCGTGGCGGATGTATTCATCGTCGGCGACCACGATCTCGCCCTTGCGGGTGGTGATCGTCACCGGCGCGATCTCGTCGCGGAAGCGGCCGGATTTCTGTGCCGCGGCGGCCTTGTGCTGCGAGGCGAGGGCGAGGGCGTCCTGCTCCTCGCGGGTGATCTGGTAGGCGCGGGCGACGTTCTCGGCGGTGGTGCCCATGTGGTAGCCGTTGAAGGCGTCCCACAGCCCGTCCTTGATCATGGAGTCGATGAACTTGACGTCGCCCATCTTGGTGCCGGCCCGCAGATGGGCGACATGGGTGCTGAGCGACATGCTTTCCTGGCCGCCGGCGATGACGATGTCGGACTGGCCGGACATCACCTGCTGGGCGGCAAGCGCCACGGCGCGCAGGCCGGAGCCGCAGACCTGGTTGATGCCGAAGGCGGTCTTGGAATCGGGGATGCCGGCATTGCGCGCGGCCTGGCGGGCGGGATTCTGCCCGGCGCCGGCTGCGAGCACCTGGCCGAGGATCACTTCGTCGACCTCTTCGGGGGAAAGCCCGGCGCGCTGCAGCGCGGCCCGGATCGCGATCTCGCCCAGCACATGCGCCGGGGTGGCTGCAAAGGCGCCGTTGAAGCTGCCGACCGGCGTACGCGCCGCGGCTGCGATGACGATGTCGTCCATTGAGCTGTTCCTCCGTCTTGTTCCTGCCCCACAGCATAGCCGCTTGCCGCCGCAAGGGCTACAGCCCGGCCACCCATTCGCCGAATGGTTGCCATAGGGCTTTCGGCGCACTCATCCCGGCGATCATGCCGATATGTCCGGCATTCGGCGCGATCAGGGCAGCGCCGGGGATCGCTGCGGCGAGGGCGGCGGCGGATGACGGCGGGACCAGCCGGTCCCGCGCCGGGGTGGCGACCAGGGTCGGGCAGGCGAGGGCGGCGGGGTTCACCGGCAGGCCGGCGATGCGCCAGGCGCCGTTTGCCGTGGTGTTCTCGCCATACCAGCCGCCGAGGGTTTCGCGGGCGACCGGGGCAGCGAGCGGCACGCCGTCGTTCAGCCAGTCCTCGAGGGCGACGAAGCGGATGGCGCGCGGGCTCGCGGGATCGAGGGCGGCGAAGGCGCGGTATTTCGCGGTGACGCCGAACGGGTCGAGCGTGGCGAACAGGGTTTGCAGCGCATCGATCGGCAGCGTGCCGGTGGCGGCCATCAGCGGTTCGAGGATGGGCAGGCTGGTGGCGAGGCTGCGCGCCGCGGCCGCGTCCTCGGCGTGGAAGTCCCACGGTGTCGCCAGCAGGGCGAGGGCGCGGACGCGGGCGGGCGCGCGCAGGGCGGCGGCGAGGGCGAGCAGCCCGCCCATGCAGTAGCCGACCAGGATGACCGGGCGATCCAGCGCGGCGAGGGCACGGTCGAGCCGGCCGGCGATGTAGTCGGTGAGGGTGAACTGCCGCTCGATGGTGCCGGGCCAGCCCCAGTCGAGCAGCAGCGGATGGGTGCCGCGGGCGGCGAGGAAGCGGAGGAACGAGGCGTCTTCGGCGAGATCGAGGATATACGCGCGGTTGACGAGGCTGGGGACGAAGAACAGCGTCGGGCCGGTGCCGCCGTAATCGAGCAGGCGGGTCTCGCCTTCGCTCCAGACAACTGGCGGGTCGGCCAGGGTGCGGCGCCAGGGGTGGCGGCGATAGGCGGCGATCCCGGCGAGCAGGGCGGCATCCTGTTCGAGTGCCTCGCGCACCACCGCGGCGGCGAAGTCAGGGTCCGCCAGGCCCTCCGTCGCGTTCCAGTGCGGCCAGACGCGCCTCAAGTTCGGCAATGCGGCGATGGAGGCGTTCGACCGCATCGCCGCCAGCATCAGGTGCAGCAGCAGGGGGCGCGGGCCGCGCCGTTCCATCGGGCCGGGGGCGTCGGGGCGGCTCATGACGGGACATCGCCTCGGCGGCGCCGATCGCCGCGGTCGCGGCACCGGCCCAGATTGTCATCAGCCCTGTCCATGCCTCGCGCCACTCCCGGTCCTGCGCCATGGCGGCGAGTTCGCTCTGCCAGAGCGTGATCCAGTCGCGCGCAAGATCGGCGAGGCGCGTCTCCGCGTCCGGCGGTTCGGCTTTGTGCTTGTCGCCCGGTCTGGCGTCTGTCATGAGGCATCCTGGCAACCACGCTGCGTTAGTGCTGTCCTAGCGCGAAAGGCGGGCTTTCCGCCAGTAGCCCCCGGATGGGAGATGATCATGCCGCCGGCTTTCATCGCAACCGGGTTTTGCGTCGGCCTGCTGATCGGGCTCACCGGGGTGGGCGGCGGCTCGGTGATGACGCCGATCCTGGTGCTGGTGTTCGGCATCCAAGCCACCACCGCGATCGGCACCGACCTGCTCTTCGCTGCCTGTACCAAGGCGTTCGGCACCGCGGTGCATGGCGCGAACCGGACGGTGGCGTGGCGCCTCGTCTGGCGGCTGGGCGCCGGCAGCGTGCCGGGGGCAATCGCGGCGATCCTGCTGCTCGGGCAAATCGGCGTTCACGGTGCTGCGGCCAACCGGCTGAGCCTCGGGCTGCTTGGCGCGATGCTGCTGCTCGCGGCCGCCTCGCTGGCGGCGAAGCCGTGGATCGCGCGGCGCGGCGGCGGGGTGCGGCGGGCGCCGCCCGCCTGGATCACGATCGCGCTCGGCTTCGGGCTCGGCGTCACGGTCACGCTGTCCTCCGTGGGGGCGGGCGCGCTCGGCACGGTGGTGCTGATATACCTTTATCCGGAACTGTCGCTGGCCGAAGTGGTCGGCTCGGACATCGCGCATGCGGTGCTGCTGACGATGGTGGCCGGATTCGGCCGGCTCTGGCTGCACGGGATCGACGTGCCGATGCTCGGCGCCCTGCTCGCCGGCTCGCTGCCCGGCGTTGCCATCGGCAGCCTGCTGGTCAGGCGCGCGCCCGAGCGCCTGCTGCGCTACGCCATCGCCGCGATGCTCGGCATGGTCGGCCTGCGGGTGCTGCTCGACCTGGCCTGAGGCGGCGCTGGCTTTCGCGGGGCGTCTCTGTCATGGTGGTGCGGTGCAAACAGCCGAACCAACGGCGACCGCGTTCCACGCTTTGCGACGAGGGGAAAGGGCGAAGACAATGGCTCAAACGCCGGACGGCACCAAGCCGATCGTCATCAAGAAATACGCCAACCGGCGCTTGTACAATACAGAAAGCTCGACCTACATCACGCTCGAGACCCTGTCGGAGATGGTCCGCGAGGGGCGAGACTTCGAGGTGTTCGACGCGAAATCCGGCGAGGACATCACCCGCGCGGTGCTGACCCAGATCATCGTCGAGGAAGAGAGCAAGGTCGGGCAGGCCATGCTGCCGACCAATTTTCTCCGCCAGCTCATCGGGCTTTACGGCAACAACATGCAGGGCGTGGTGCCGCGCTTCCTCGAACAGGCGATGAGCCAGTTAAGCCGCCAGCAATCGCAGATGCGCGCGGCGGTGCAGCAGACCATGGGCAATTTCATGCCGCCGGGCATGGAAGAGATCGGCCGGCAGAACATGGCGATGATGGAGCGGGCGATGAGCCTGTTCTCGCCCTTCGCGCCGCCCGGCGAGGCGGCGCCGCCGGCTGCCGACGAGCCCGCGGGCGGCGAGGAGATCGACGCGTTGCGCGCCGAGGTCGAGCGGTTGCAGGGCGAGATCGCCGCACTCCGGGCCAAGGCGCCGAAGCGCGGCTGATGGCGGCCTGGCTGGCAGGGTACGGGTGAGCGGACGGACGGTTCTGGTCAGCGGCGCTGCGGGGTTTGTCGGCCGGGCGGTGACCGCGCGGCTCGCCGCCTCCGGGGCGGAGGTCGTCGTTGCGCTGCGGCGTGCGCGCGAGGTGCCCGGCGCTGCGCGGGCGGTGGATGCGGGCGATCTGGCCGCGCCGGCGCCCGCCCTCGCGGCGGCGTTGCGCGGCGTGGATGCCGTGGTGCATGCCGCCGGGCTCGCTCATCGCAACGGGGTCGATCCGGCGGCGCTGGCGGCGGCGAACGTGACGGCGGCGCGGCGGGTGGCCGAGGAGGCTGTGGCGCGCGGGGTGCGGCGGCTGGTTCTCGTCTCCTCGGCGGCAGTATTCGGCAAGCAGCGTGACGGGACGTTCAGCGAGGCGAGCCCGCCCCGCCCCGACGATGCCTATGCCGCGAGCAAGCTCGAGGGCGAGGCGGCGGTGCGCGCGACGGTTGCCGGCAGCGCAACCCGGCTGGTGATCGTCAGGCCCTGCGCGGTGGTCGGGCCGGGCTGCGCCGGCAACATTCCGCGGCTGGTCCGGCTGATCCGCCGCGGCATGCCGTTGCCCTTCGGCGCCATCGCCAATGCCCGCAGCTTCATCGCGGTTGATGATCTGGCGGCGCTGATCGCGCGGGCGGTGGCGGCCGATGATCCGCCGGATTGCGTGATCGGCGCGCATCCCGAGCCGGTTTCGACGCCGGCGCTGATCCGCGCGCTGGCCGGCGGGCTGGGCCGCAAGGTCGTGCTGCTGCCGGTGCCACCCTCATGGCTGGGGGCTGCGACGCGCATGGCCGGGCACGGGGAATTGTGGCGCAGCTTCGCCGGGTCGTTCCGTGCCGATGTCTCGCTGGCCCGGGATTCCCTCGGGTTTTCGGCGCCGACGCCGGTGCGCGCGGCGCTCCAAGCGACCGCGGCGGCGTTACGGTAACCGGTTACCGCAGGCCTATCTGCTTGACGACGCGGCGGAATTCGCGCATAGGCCCGTCATCGCAAGGATGATGTCACGAGGACTCCCGTCATGAAGACCACCGTTTCGCTGAAACCGGCGGACGTGCAGAAGGATTGGGTGCTGATCGACGCCGACGGGCTGGTGCTCGGCCGGCTCGCCGCCCTGATCGCCAACCGCCTGCGCGGCAAGCACAAGCCGCAATTCACCCCGCATGTCGATTGCGGCGACCACATCATCGTCGTCAACGCCGACAAGGTGACGGTGACGGGCAAGAAGATGGACGATTCCACCTTCTACTACCACACCGGCTACCCCGGCGGGATCAAGGGGCGGACGATCCGCCAGCGCCTCGACGGGAAGAACCCGGAGAGCGTCATCGAGAAGGCGGTTGAGCGGATGATTACCCGCGGTCCGCTGCAGCGCCAGCAGATGAAGAACCTGCATGTCTATGTCGGTCCGTCGCACCCGCATCATGGCCAGCAGCCCAAGGTGCTCGACGTCGCGGCGCTGAACCGCAAGAACCTCAACCGTAACGCGAGGGCGTGAACATGTCCGGAACCGGTACGCTCGCCGATCTGAAGACCATCATCACCCCGACAACCGGGGTTGCCGCCGAGGCCGATGCGCCGAAGCGCGAGCCCAAGCGCGACGCGCTCGGCCGTTCCTACGCCACCGGCCGCCGCAAGGATGCGGTTGCCCGCGTGTGGATCAAGCCGGGCAAGGGCGAGATCGTGATCAATGGCCGCAAGGCGGCGCAGTATTTCGCGCGCCCGGTGCTGCGGATGCTGATTACCCAGCCCTTCCTCGTCGCTGACCGCTACAACCAGTTCGACGTGATGGCGACCGTCACCGGCGGCGGGCTTTCGGGCCAGGCCGGCGCCGTGCGGCACGGCATCTCCCGCGCGCTCACCTATTACGAGCCGGATCTGCGCGGCATTCTCAAGGCCGCCGGGTTCCTCACCCGCGACCCGCGCACCGTCGAGCGCAAGAAATACGGCAAGGCGAAGGCCCGCCGGAGCTTCCAGTTCTCGAAGCGCTGATCCGCCTTTTCCACATTGCGCGCCGCCCCGGTTCCGTCCGGGGCGGTTGGCGTTTGTGGCAGCCGGCTTTTCTTGTCACCTCGCCGCGCGGCCATCTCCGGCCTTGACGGCGGATGGCGGTATATCGGAACAAGAGAGCATGACCGCAGCGCGCGACGAGTTTGGCAATTTGCGCCTCGATGAGCAGCTCTGC
Source organism: Acidiphilium sp. 20-67-58 (assembly GCF_002255515.1). Taxonomy (NCBI): domain Bacteria; kingdom Pseudomonadati; phylum Pseudomonadota; class Alphaproteobacteria; order Acetobacterales; family Acidocellaceae; genus Acidiphilium; species Acidiphilium sp. 20-67-58. Next base: position 43,343 of record NZ_NCAS01000020.1, read on the forward strand.
TTCGCGCTCTATGCCGCCACGCACGCGATCACCCGGGTGTATCGGCCGTTGCTGGCCGAGCTGGGCCTGACCTATCCGCAATATATCGTGCTGCTGGTGCTCTTCGAGCGGCATGAATCGACGGTGAACGGCGTTGCCGAGGCGCTGAAGCTCGATGCGGCCACCGTGACGCCGCTGCTCAAGCGCCTTGCCGAGGCCGGTTTCGTCTCCCGCGAGCGCAGCCGGGACGACGAACGCGTCGTCATCGTGCGGCTGACCCCGAAGGCCGAGGCCGTCGCGCCGCGGCTTGCGGCGATCCAGAACACCGTGCGTTGCCGCGCCGGTCTCGATGCCGGGCAATTCGAGGCCCTGCGCGCAGAGCTTGTCGCGTTGACCGATCGGCTGTGCCGCGATGGCGAGGCATCGTCCTGACGGATTGCCTGGCGGGGCGATCAGTGTTTGAGACGGGTTTCGAGGGCTGCCGCCATACGGTCCGCCGCGCGGTCGAGCATCAGTTGGTCGTCCGACTTGACCTCGAAGGTTCTGGCCATCAGCTCCCGGCCTGACCGCACATCCAGCAGATAGGCCTTCATGTAGACGATCAGATCGCTGACCCGGTGCAGCGTGCCGACGAACAGGAAGCCGGCTCCGGCCTGCCTGGCTGCGGCAACGAGGCAGGAGGTGCAGGTCGAGGGATGGTCGTAGTCGGCGTCGATCCGCTTCATGCGGGCGAGGGTTTCGCCGGTGCCGACGGCTTTCGCCCGGCCCGCGCGATCGAGATCCGCCCGGATGCGCGCAGCGGCGTGGCGTAGCCAGCGCTGCTGGTCGGCGACGATGGCGGGGCGCTGGTCGGCCGCGGTGTCGAACAGGTCGAACGGGGCGACGAACACGGTCGGGCGCTGCGTGGCGGCGTGGGCGCTGCCGGCGCCGGAGGCGATCAGCGCGAGAGCACAGGCGGCGAGGGCAAGCCCGCCGCGCATGGCCTCAGCTTACCTTGCCGTGGCAGTATTTGTATTTCTTGCCCGAACCGCAGGGGCAGGCCGCGTTGCGCGGCGTCGCGGCCCAGGTTTCCGGCCGGTCGGGATCGACCGATTCGGCGCGATAGGTGCTGACCGCCATTTCCGGCGCCAGGGCGGGCTGCGGCTCGGCGAGGGCGACGCCGTCATAAGGCTGGCTCGCCGGATGGCTGGTGAGCATCGACGCCGGATCGAAGGCGGGGGCAGCCGCGGTTGCCGGGTCGGTCCCGAGTTCGACATGGGCAAGCACGGAGGAGACCTGTTCCTTCAGATCCTCGAGCATCGCGGTGAACAGGGCGAAGGCCTCGGCCTTGTATTCGTTGAGCGGGTCGCGCTGGCCGTAGGCGCGCAGGCCGATGCCCTGGCGGAGATGGTCGAGGGCGAGGAGATGCTCCTTCCAGAGATGATCGAGCGTTTGCAGCAGGATCGATTTCTCGAGGAAGCGCATGAAGTCGGGGCCGAAATTCGCGGCCTTGGCGGCCATGTGCGCCTCGATGGCGTCGCTGATGCGCTCGCGCAGATGGCTCTCGTCGATCCCTTCTTCGGCCGCCCAGTCGGCGACCGGCAGGTCGAGCCCGAACACGCGCTGCACATCCTCGGCGAGTTCGGCACTTTCCCACTGCTCGGCATAGGCCTTCTCGGGGATGCGGCGCTCAACCATCTGCGCGATCGTGTCGGCGCGCATCTCGCCGATCACATCGGCGACGCTTTCGGCGCGCATGAACTCGCGGCGCTGGGCATAGACCTCCTTGCGCTGGTTGTTCATCACGTCGTCGTATTTGAGCAGGTTCTTGCGGGTGTCGAAGTTCCGCGCCTCGACCTTTTTCTGGGCCTTTTCCAGCGCCTTGTTGATCCAGGGATGGATGATCGCCTCGCCTTCCTTCAGGCCGAGCTTCTCCAGCATCGGGCCCATCCGGTCGGAGCCGAAGATCCGCATCAGGTCGTCTTCGAGCGAGAGGAAGAAGCGCGAGGCACCGGGGTCGCCCTGGCGGCCGGAGCGGCCGCGCAGCTGGTTGTCGACCCGGCGGCTCTCATGCCGCTCGGTGCCGATCACGAACAGGCCGCCTGAGGCATGGACGATGTCGTGCGCGGCCTCGATCTCGGCGCGGATCGCGGCCTCGCGCGCGGGGCGGTCGGCTTCGGGCAGCGTCTCGAGCTCGGTCTTCAGGCGCATTTCGAGATTGCCGCCGAGCTTGATGTCGGTGCCGCGGCCGGCCATGTTGGTCGCGATCGTGACCGCTCCCGGCGCGCCGGCATCGGCGACGATCGCCGCCTCCTGCTCATGGAACCGGGCATTGAGCACGGCATGGGGGATTTTCCGGCTGTTGAGCAGGCCGGAGATGATCTCGGATTTCTCGATCGAGGTGGTGCCCACCAGCACCGGCTGCTGGCGCTGGCGGCATTCCTCGATCAGTGCTGCGACGGCCTCGTATTTCTCGTCGGCCGAGCGGTAGACCTCGTCGTCGCTGTCCTTGCGGGCGACCGGCACGTTGGTCGGGATCTCGACGACCGCGAGCTTGTAGATCTCGTCGAACTCGTCGGCCTCGGTCATGGCGGTGCCGGTCATGCCGGACAGCTTCGGATAGAGGCGGAAATAGTTCTGGAAGGTGATCGAGGCCAGGGTCTGGTTCTCGCGCTCGACGGTGACGTGTTCCTTCGCTTCCAGCGCCTGGTGCAGCCCGTCGGAATAGCGCCTTCCTTCCATCATGCGGCCGGTGAACTCGTCGATGATGATGACCTGGCCGTCCTTGACGATGTAATCGACGTCGCGGGTGAACAGTGTGTGGGCGCGCAGCGACTGGTTGGTGTGATGCACCAGCGAGATGTTGAACACGTCGTAGAGATTGCCCTCGGTGAGCAGCCCGGCCTCGGCGAGCATCTGCTCCACCCGCTCGGAACCCAGCTCGGTGAGGTTCACCGTCTTGAATTTCTCGTCCTTGTCATAGGTCGCCGGGTCTTCCACCAGGCGTTTCACGATGCCGTCGACCTCGTTGTAGAGTTCGGTCGGCTCGTCGGAAGGGCCGGAGATGATCAGCGGGGTGCGGGCCTCGTCGATCAGGATCGAGTCGACCTCGTCGACGATCGCGTAGTTGAAATCGCGCTGGACCATGTCGGCAAGCGCGTATTTCATGTTGTCGCGCAGATAGTCGAAGCCGAACTCGTTGTTGGTCCCGTAGGTGATGTCGGCCGCGTAGGCCTCGCGCCGCGCATCGTCCTCCAGCCCCGGCACGATCACGCCGACGGACAGGCCGAGGAAATTGTAGAGCCGGCCCATCCAGCCGGCGTCGCGCCGGGCGAGATAGTCGTTGACGGTGACGACATGCACGCCCTTGCCGGTGAGGGCGTTGAGATAGACCGGCAGCGTGCCCACCAGCGTCTTGCCCTCGCCGGTCTTCATTTCGGCGATCTTGCCGTCATGCAGCACCATGCCGCCGATCATCTGGACATCGAAATGGCGCATGCCGAGCACGCGCTTCGATGCCTCGCGGCAGACCGCGAAAGCCTCGGGGAGCAGGCGGTCGAGCGGCTCGCCGCCCGCGAGGCGGGAGCGGAATTCCGCCGTCTTGCCCTGCAGCGCCGCGTCATCGAGGGCTTCGAGGGCGGGTTCGTGGGCGTTGATTTCGGCGACGCGCCGGCGATAGGCCTTCAGCGCACGGTCGTTGCTGGTGCCGATGATGGCGCGGGCGATGCTTGAGAACATGATGACGCGAGCTTCCGGTCTATCCGCGAGTCTGAACCTGTCCGTCCCGACTGGTCTGGGTTGCGTGGCAGCCCGGCGGCGCGCATCCGCGCGGGCGCCCGACTGCGATCGGATCATTGACATAAGAGTGCGCGCCGGTCTGGTCAAATCACGCGCGCCAAGCGCGGTGTAGTACGCGCGCCAAAGCGCGTTGCAATATCGGGAATTTTGCGCGCCGCCCGGCCCGGCCCGCTTGCAGGCGCCGGACGCTTCGGCCATGGTGCGGCCGTTTTGCATCAGGGACCAGCAGCATGAAGCGTTCTCTTTCAGGGTTTTCGGCCGGCTTCGCTCTCACGGCGGTGATGGCGCTCGGGCTTTGCGGCCCGGCTTTCGCCGCCACGGGCAGCGGCGCGGCCGCGCCCGCCGCGGCCAAGCCTGCCGCCAAGACGCAGAAGGATACGGTCGTCGCGATCGTCAACGGTCACGATATCCACCTCTCCGACGTCGCCAAGGCGGCGCAGAGCCTGCCGCCGCAACTGCAGAACGCGCCGCCACAGGAGCTTTTCCCGGTCCTGCTCAACCGGCTGGTCGATGAGCGCGCCCTGCTGATCCGGGCCCGCAAGGCCGGGACGGCGAAGGATCCGAAAGTGGCGGCGGAGATGAAGGCGGCGGCGGACCAGGCGCTGGAGCGCGGCTATCTGCGCACGCTGGTCGAGCCGAAACTGACCGACGCCGCGGTGAAGGCCTATTACGAGGCCCATTACGTCAAGGCGAAGCAGCCCGAGGAGGTCAAGGCACGGCAGATCCTCGTCAAGACCCAGGCTGAGGCGGAAAAGGTGATCGCCGAACTGGGCAAGGGGGCGAAGTTCGCCGATCTCGCCAAGAAATACAGCATCGATCCCGGTGCCAAGAATGGCGGCGAGCTTGGCTGGTTCACCAAGCAGGAAATGGTCAAGCCCTTCGCCGATGCCGCCTTCGCGCTCAAGCCCGGTACCTATACCAAGACGCCGGTGCAGTCGCAGTTCGGCTGGCATGTGATCGAGAGCGAGGGGCAGCGGGAAAAGCCGGTACCCGCGCTTGACGACGTGAAGGACCAGATCCGGCAGCGGATCACCAACGCGGCGGTGACCAAGGTGCTACAGGACGCGCGCAAGGGGCTGAACATCAAGCTCTTCAACCCCGACGGCACCCCGGCGCAGGACGGCGGCGCCGCGCCCGCGAAGAACTGAGCGCGACGCCGTGGCGAAGGATCTGCCGGTATCGCCGCTGGCGGTGAGCCTGCCGGACCTTCCGGCAGTGGCCGGGGTGCGGTTTGCCACTGCCGCCGCCGGCATCCGCTATCGCGGGCGGGACGATGTCCTGCTCGCCTCCTTCGACCCCGGCACGACCGTTGCGGGTGTGTTTACCCGCAACAAGTGTCCTGGCGCGCCGGTGAGCTGGTGTCGCGAGATCCTGCCCGGTGGGATGGCGCGCGGCCTCGTGGTCAATGCCGGCAATGCCAACGTGTTCAACGGGGCGGCCGGGGCGGCGGCGGCGCGGCTGAGTGCCGAATCGGCGGCGCGCGCGCTCGGTTGCCCGGCCGAGGAGGTATTCCTGGCCTCGACCGGGGTGATCGGCGAGCCGATGCCGGCCGAGCGGATCGTTGCGGTCATGGATGCGCTCGCGGCCGGTCTTGCGCCGGATCGCTGGGCGGAATCGGCCCGCGCGATCATGACCACCGATACGTTTCCGAAGGCAGCAACGCGGACGGCGCGTCTCGGCGGTGTTGAGGTGCGGATTTCCGGCATCGCCAAGGGCAGCGGCATGATCGCGCCCGACATGGCGACGATGCTGGCCTTCATCGTCACCGACGCCGCCCTGCCGGCGGCGACGCTGCAGGCGATGCTCGGCCGCGGCGTCGGGCCCAGCTTCAATTCGATCACCGTGGATTCGGATACCTCGACCTCCGACACGGTGCTGCTGTTCGCAACCGGCGCCGCCGGCAATGCGCCGCTGAGCGACGCGCGGGGTCTTGCAGCCTTCCGCCAGGCGCTGAATGAGGTTCTGCACGACCTCGCCCTGATGGTGGTGCGCGACGGCGAGGGCGCGCGGAAGCTGATCGAGATCAATGTCGCCGGCGCGGTTTCCGCCCTGTCGGCACGGCGGGTCGGGCTTGCCATCGCGAATTCGCCGCTGGTCAAGACCGCGATCGCCGGCGAGGACGCGAATTGGGGGCGGATCGTCATGGCGGTGGGCAAGGCCGGCGAGCCGGCCGAGCGGGACCGGCTGGCCGTGGCCGTCGGCGGCGTGTGGATGGCGCGCGAGGGCAGGGTTGTCGAGGGATATGACGAGGCGCCGGTCGTCGCGCACATGCGCGGCGCGGAGATCCGCATCGATGTCGATCTCGGCATGGGGCGCGGCCGCGCGCGGGTTTGGACCTGCGATCTGACTCACGGCTATATCGACATCAACGGCAGCTATCGCAGCTAGAGCATCATCCGATCAGATGGCTCCATCTGATCGGATTAAGATGCTCAAATTATCAACAAGAAAAAGCACATTCCGATCGGCTGATGGTCGCGGCGCAAGGCGGCGCTGGAGGCACCGCGCGGTATGTCGCCGCCTGATATCACGGTCTCGTGATCATGAGAAAACCCTACGGGGTCATCCGTTTCCCGCTCTGCCGCGTAGTTGGGGCATGAGGTCGCCGCCGGCGACCGAGCAGAGGAGACTACGGACCATGAAACTCAGCCATATTGCCCTCGGCGCCGCTCTTGCCGTCGCCGCCTGCGGAACCGCCATGGCCGCCATGATGGACCATTCCGTGATGGTCGGGGGCGCGCCGATGTATCCGAGCCGGAACATCGTGCAGAACGCGGTGAATTCCAAGGACAACACGACCCTGGTGGCCGCGGTGAAGGCCGCCGGTCTGGTCAAGGCGCTGGAGGGCAAGGGGCCGTTCACCGTGTTCGCGCCGACCAACGAGGCGTTCGACATGCTGCCCAAGGGAACGGTGCCGACCCTTCTCGAGCCGAAAAACAAGGCGATGCTCACCTCGATCCTGCTCTATCACGTCGTGCCCGGCGATTTCACCTTCGCAACGCTGCGCGCCGATATCCAGGGGCATGGCGGAATGGTCAAGCTGCCGACCCTCGACAAGGGGCACGACCTGACGCTGCGGATGAACGGGCCGCACAATATCGAGGTTGTCGACGAGAAGGGTAACGTCGCCCAGATCGAGACCTATGACGTGAACCAGTCGAACGGTGTCATCCAGGTGATCGACCGGGTGCTGATGCCCTGATCCTGGCGCACCATCCGATCAGATGGAGTCATCCGATCGGATAAGGATGCTCTCGCGACCGAATCGGGAAGCCAGCGGCCTCGGCCGCTGGCTTTGCCGTGATCGGGGCCCTGCTCCGACGTCCTCTTGATGCGTCGCCTGCCATGGCGCAGAACGATATCGCACTGAAAATAGGGGGTGACCGTGAGTCTCAGGGGCAAGGTTGCGCTGGTAACCGGTTCGACCAGCGGCATCGGTCTCGGGATTGCCCGCGCGCTGGCGGCGCAGGGTGCCGATATCATGCTCAACGGGTTTGGCGATACGGTGAAGATCGAGGCGCTGCGTGCCGCCCTCGCCGACGAGTTCGGCGTGCGGGTGGCATTCGATGGTGCCGACCTGACAAAGGCTGCGGAGATCCGCCGGCTGGTCGAGCGGACCGAGGCTGATCTTGGTTCGATCGACATTCTGGTGAACAATGCCGGGATCCAGCACGTCGCACCGGTGGAGGATTTCCCCGACGAGAAATGGGACGCGGTGATCGCGCTCAATCTCTCCGCCGTGTTCCACGGGATGAAAGCCGCCGTGCCGCCGATGCGCCGCCGGGGCTGGGGGCGGATCGTGAACATCGCCTCCGCGCACGGGCTGGTGGCAAGCGGGCAGAAGATTGCCTATGTCGCCGCGAAGCACGGCGTCGTCGGCGCCACCAAGACGGTCGCGATCGAGTGCGCGAATGACGGGATCACCGTGAACGCCATCTGTCCGGGCTGGGTGCTGACGCCGCTGGTCGAGGCGCAGATCGAGGCCCGCGCCGCTTCGAACCACACCACCGTGCAGGACGAGTCCAAAACCCTGCTGGCCGAGAAGCAGCCGATGCTGGAATTCACCACCCCGGCGAAGATCGGCGCATTCGTCGTGTTCCTCTGCTCCGATGGCGCATCGACGATCACCGGCGCAGCGCTGTCCATCGACGGGGGCTGGGTTGCCCAGTAAGCACGACGAGGCATCGCATATCGCCGCATTGCTGCGGCGCGGCGCGGAGCTGAAGCTGGCGCTGGCGGCGTCACCCCAGCCGGTTATCGATGTCGTCGGGGTTTGTGAGGCTGCAATTCGTGCCGGCAACAAGCTGATGTTCTGCGGCAATGGCGGGTCGGCGGCGGATTCCCAGCATCTCGCGACGGAACTGCTGATCCGCTTGCGGGGCAGCGTCGCCCGCGAGTCCTGGCCGGCCCTGGCGCTGACGCTCGATCCTGCCGCGCTCACCGCAGCAGGAAACGATTTCGGGTTCGACGAGGTGTTCGCGCGGCCGCTTTCCGGCCTCGGTCGCACCGGCGATGTGCTGTTCGGGATCACGACATCCGGGCGGTCGCCCTCTGTGCTGCGGGCGCTGGAAGTGGCGCGCGGCATGGGGATTGTCACGATCGGGCTGCTCGGGGGCGATGGTGGGCCGGCACTGGCGCTCTGCGACCACGCGCTCGTCGTGCCGGATAGCACCACCGCGCGGATCCAGGAGTGTCACATTACCCTCGGTCACATCATCCTCGAACTGCTGGAAGACCGGCTGACGGAGCGCCACGGGTGAAGATCCTGCTCACCGGCGCGGCCGGGTTCATCGGTTATCATGTCGCCGAGGCCCTGCTCGCGCGCGGTGCGCAGGTGGTTGGGGTGGATGATGTCAATCCGTATTACGACATCCGGCTGAAACGCGCCCGTCTGGCGCGGCTCGCCGCGCATGAGAGGTTCCGGTTTCACCGGGCCGATATCGCGGATCACGCCGCATTGCGGGCGGCCGGGGAGGGGTGGGACGTGATCGTCCACCTCGCGGCACAGGCGGGGGTTCGCTACTCGATCGACAATCCGTTCGCCTATGCCGTGGCAAACATGACGGGGCATCTGTCGGTGCTCGAACTTGCCCGGCACAGCCCTGGCCTGCGGCATCTCGTCTACGCGAGCTCTTCGTCGGTCTATGGCGCCGGAACTCCGCTGCCCTACGCCGAGACGGCGAGGGCGGACCGCCCGCAATCGCTCTATGCGGCAACCAAGCGGGCCGACGAAATGATGAGCGCCGCCTATGCCCATCTCTATGGCCTGCGCCAGACCGGACTACGGTTCTTTACGGTTTACGGACCGTGGGGGCGCCCGGACATGGCCTATTTCGGGTTCGCCGAAGCGATCATGGGCGGCCGGCCCATCACGCTTTACGACGGCGGAACCCTGAAACGCGACTTCACCTACATCGACGATATCGTCGACGGGGTGATGGGGGTGATCGACCATCCACCAGCGATTGCCGGCGAGCACCGGGTTTTCAACATCGGCAATCATCGGGCCGAACTCGTGCTCGATCTCGTACGGCTTCTTGAGACGGAACTAGGGCGAAAGGCCCTGATCGAGGACGCGCCCCGCCCTGCGGCCGACCCTGTCGAGACCTGCGCAGACCTTTCCGCGCTGACTGCGCTCACCGGTTTCGTCCCTCAAACTCAATTAAATCAGGGTGTTGCGAAATTTATTGCGTGGTATCGCATTTGGTGTGCGCAGAGGGGTTGACGCCCCAGTTCGGGTGTAATAGATCAGTCACATCGACGGCGGCACTGACTGAATGTGACGACGGCCTGATGCTCGGCGGGATGGAAGTCCCGTCGTTTTGTTCTTTGAGGATTGTGAATAGGCTAGGAAGGGATACGTTGGTGGCGTTTGGCTACTGGCCTGAGAGGGTTGGTGGTTGGAACTGGAGCGTGGGTT
>NZ_NCAS01000021.1:0-88795 GCF_002255515.1 Acidiphilium sp. 20-67-58
AACCCACGCTCCAGTTCCAACCACCAACCCTCTCAGGCCAGTAGCCAAACGCCACCAACGTATCCCTTCCTAGCCTATTCACAATCCTCAAAGAACAAAGCCTTCGTTGCGGTCTTACCCGCTCCGTCGGGCGCCGCCTCGTCAGCGGTGAACGGGCTTTTAGGCCCCAGCCCGGGGGCTGTCAACGGCCACCAAACGCCCTCCCGAATTTCTCAAAAGCCAATGAAATAAAAGGGGTTTTTGGCGAGAAGGGGATTCCGCACCTGCGAAATCGGCAAAAAATCTGGAAAGCAGCCCGGCCATGCACAGAACGCATGGACCGGGCCGTTGCCATGCAATCAGGCCGCGGCGGCAAGGCCGCCAGCGATCGCCAGCCCCTCGTCATCGACGGTCACGTTGACGATCTCGCCATCGCGGATCGCGCCTTCGAGCAGCCTGGTTGCCAGCTTGTTCTGCAAGGCGCGCTGGATCACCCGCTTGAGCGGCCGCGCCCCGTAGACCGGATCATACCCCTCATTCGCCAGCCAGTCGCGCGCTGGCTGGTCGAGATGCAGGGTGATTTTCCGGTCGGCCAGCAAGGCTTCCAGGTGACGGAGCTGGATCTCGACGATCCGCGCCATATCCACGCGCTGGAGCCGGCGGAACAGGATCACCTCGTCGAGCCGGTTCAGGAATTCCGGCCGGAAATGCTGGCGCACGATCCGCATCACCTGGGGTTCGGCCAGTACGACATCCTCGCCTTCAGGCTGGGCGGCCAGCACCTCGCTGCCGAGATTCGAGGTGAGAACGATGATCGTGTTCTTGAAGTCGACCGTGCGGCCCTGACCGTCGGTCAGGCGGCCATCGTCGAGCACCTGCAACAGGACGTTGAAGACGTCTTCATGCGCCTTCTCGACCTCGTCGAACAGGATCACCTGGTAGGGCCGGCGCCGCACCGCTTCGGTCAGCACCCCGCCTTCCTCGTAGCCGACATAGCCCGGCGGGGCGCCGATGAGCCGGGAGACCGCGTGCTTCTCCATGAATTCGCTCATGTCGATCCGCACCATGGCGCGTTCGTCATCGAACAGGAATTCGGCCAGCGCCTTGCAAGTTTCGGTCTTGCCGACGCCGGTCGGGCCGAGGAACAGAAAGGAGCCGATCGGCCGGTTCGGGTCCTGCAATCCGGCCCGCGCGCGTCGCACGGCATCCGAAACCGCCCGTAATGCGGCTTCCTGCCCCACCACGCGCTGGCGCAGCTCATCTTCCATGCGAATGAGCTTGGCGCGCTCGCCTTCCAGCATCCGGTCGACCGGGATGCCGGTCCAGCGGGCGACGACCTGGGCGATCTGCGCCTCCGTCACCGCCTCGTTGACCATGGCGCCCTCGGCCGGCTCCGCGGCGAGCTTGCGCTCGATATCGGGGATCACGCCATACATCAGCTCAGACGCCCGGGTCAGGTTGCCGGAGCGCTGCGCCATTTCCGCCTCGCCGCGCGCCTGGTCGAGCTGTTCCTTCAGCTTTTGGGTGGCGTTCAGCCGGTCCTTCTCGGCCTTCCACGACGCCGTCATCGCGTCGGATTTCTCCTCGAGCTCGGCGATCTCGCCCTCGAGCCGGTCCAGCCGCTCACGGGACGCGGGATCCTGTTCCTTGCGCAGCGCTTCCCGCTCGATCTTGAGCTGCATCAGCCGCCGGTCGAGCTCATCGAGCGCCTCGGGCTTGGAATCCACCTGCATCCGCAGCCGCGAGGCGGCCTCGTCGACAAGGTCGATCGCCTTGTCCGGCAGGAAGCGGTCGGTGATGTAGCGGTTCGACAAGGTCGCCGCCGCGACCAGCGCCGAATCCGAAATCCGCACGCCATGATGCAGCTCGTATTTCTCCTTGATCCCGCGCAGGATCGAGATCGTGTCCTCGACGCTCGGCTCATCGACGAAGACCGGCTGGAACCGCCGGGCCAGCGCCGCGTCCTTCTCGATGTATTTCCGATATTCGTCGAGCGTCGTCGCGCCGACGCAGTGCAGCGCGCCGCGGGCAAGCTCGGGCTTGATCAGGTTCGAGGCGTCCATCGCGCCATCCGCGCGACCGGCACCGACCAGCGTGTGCATCTCGTCGATGAACAGGATGATCTCGCCGTTCGAGCCTTCGATCTCCTTCAGCACGGCTTTCAGCCGCTCCTCGAACTCGCCGCGATATTTCGCGCCCGCGACCATGGCGCCGAGATCGAGCGCGAGCAGCCGCTTGCCCTTCAGCGCCTCGGGCACGTCGCCATTGACGATGCGCAGTGCCAGCCCTTCGACGATCGCGGTCTTGCCCACGCCGGGCTCGCCGATCAGCACCGGGTTGTTCTTGGTCCGCCGTGCCAGAACCTGAATTGCGCGGCGGATTTCCTCGTCCCGCCCGATCACCGGGTCGAGTTTCTGGGCGCGCGCGGCCTCGGTCACGTCACGGGCGTATTTCTTGAGCGCGTCGAAAGTCTGCTCGGCATTCGCGCTGGTGACGGTGCGACCCTTGCGGATATCGGCCACCGCCTTTTCCAGCGCCTGCGCCGAGGCGCCGGCGCCGCTCAGCGCCCGCCCCGCCGGCGTGCTGCTGGCGGCAAGCGCGACCAGAACCCGGTCTTGCGCCACATATTCGTCGCCAGCCTTCTGCGCCATCTGCTGCGCCGCATCGAGCACGCGCACGAGATCCGGCGTGATCTGCGGCTGCCCGGCACCCGCACCCTGCACTTTCGGCAGCTTGCCGATCGCGGCATCGACAGCAAGGCGCACCGCCGCCGCATCGCCGCCGGCGGCGCGGATCAGCCCGCTCGCCGCCCCTTCCTCATCGTCGAGAAACGCCTTGAGCAGATGCTCGGGGGTGATCTGCTGGTGATATTCGCGCACCGCGATGGTTTGCGCGGCCTGCACGAAACCGCGGGCACGTTCGGTGAATTTTTCAAAATCCATTGTATTCGATCCCTTTCATCAGGCGACCTGGCCGGATCATCCCTCACGAGGCGATGATCCAACCTTGTCTGGTGGACATGGTTGCTGCATTGATCCTGCTCAAGAGGAACCGCACCCATGACCATGCTCGTCGACCAACTCTTCCGCTATCCGGTCAAGGGGCTGACCGGCGAGGCGCTGGCCGGGGCCGATCTCGAAACCGGGCGGGCGATCGCCTGGGACCGCGCCTTCGCGCTGGCGCAGGGCGATTGCGGTTTCGATCCGGCAGCGCCGGACTGGCGCCCGAAGACGGAGTTCCTCTGCCTTGCCCGCAATCCCAACGCCATCGGCATCGACTGCCGGTTCAACGACGCCACTTGCATGCTCACCCTCATCGCGCCGGATGGCGCCGCGATCGACGCCTCGCCGCTGACCGAGGCCGGACGGGATGCGCTTGGCGCGTTCCTCGCCGCTGCGCTGCCGGCGGAAATGCGCGGGACGCCGCGGTTCCACCATGTCTCCGGCCACAGCTTCTCGGATCATCGCAATCAGGTGATCAGCCTGATCGGCCTGTCCAGCCTGCGGGCGCTGGAGGCGGCGACGGGTGCGCCGCGACACAGGCTGCGGTTTCGCGCGAATGTCTATTTCGAGGGGGCCGAACCTTGGGCCGAACTCGGCTGGGTCGGCCGCACGCTCGCGATCGGCGCGGTGCGGCTGCGCGTGACCGCCCGGATCGACCGCTGCGCGGCCACCACGATCAACCCCGAAACCCGGGCGCGCGACGCCAATCCGGTCAAGGAGTTGATGACGCATTTTGGTCATGTCGATTGCGGAATTTATGCCGAAATCGTCCATCCCGGCCGGATCGCGCCCGGCGATCCGATCATTCTCCTGCCATGAGCATGTCGCGACGGGTGACGCGGGCTGAAAAATCGGCTTAACGTCCCGAAATGCTGACCGACTTACCGAATATGCTGACCCTCTCGCGCATCGCGGCGATCCCGCTGCTCGTCGTGCTGGTCGCGATCGGCTCGCCGCTCGCCGATCTGCTGGCCGCGCTGCTGTTCGTCGCCGCCGGAATCACCGACTGGCTCGATGGCCGTCTGGCCCGCAGCCGCCGGCAACTCTCCGATCTCGGGCGGATGCTGGACCCGATCGCGGACAAGCTGCTGGTCGGCGCGACGCTGATGCTGCTGGTCGGGTTCCACCGGCTGACCGCATACGGGATCTACCCGGCGATCGTGATCATGCTGCGCGAGATCCTGGTTTCGGGGCTGCGGGAATATCTGGCGGGGATCAAGGTCGGCATGCCGGTCACCCGGCTGGCGAAATGGAAGACGGCAACGCAGATGGTGGCCCTCGGGGTTCTGCTGCTCGGCGATTCCGGGGCGGCGCAACTCGGCATTTCGTGGCTTCCGGCCGGCATCATCGGCGGCGCGCTGCTCTGGATCGCCGGCGGCCTGACGCTGATCACCGGCTGGGATTATCTGAATGCGGGCCTGCGGCATATCACCCAGCCCGGCACAACCGGCTGACAGGCGCGGACATGCCCCCCCTCCCCTTGCGCGGCCCACAGGGCGCGCCGGTTCTCGCCCTTGTCGGCTGGTCGGGCAGCGGCAAGACGACGCTGCTGGCCGCGGCGCTGCCGCTGCTCATCGATGCAGGGCTGCGCGTATCGACGCTGAAACACGCCCATCACAAGGTCGACCCCGACCAGCAGGGCAAGGACAGTTTCCGCCATCGCGCGGCCGGCGCGCATGAGACGATGCTCGCCACCTCGGAACGCTTTGTGCTGTTCCACGATCATCACGCCGGCACCGACGAGCCGGACCTGCCCTCCCTGCTGGCCAGGATGGCGCCGGCCGATCTTTTCATCGCCGAGGGCTTCAAGTCCGCCAGCGTTGCCAAGATCGAGGTTCACCGCCCGGCACTCGGCAAGCCCGCGCTCTGGCCTGAGTTCAGGGATATTGTGGCGGTGGCCAGCGACGACCCGCTGGAGGCTGGCGGCTTGCCGGTTCTGCCGCTCAACCGCCCGGCGGCGGTTGCGGAGTTCATCCTCCGCTGGCACGCGGATGCGATTGCTTGAGGTTCACCGCCAATCCGGCGCATAACCATCCGGAACATTTTCAAGGAAGAAAGATGCGGTCATTTGTCCGTTCCGCCCCGCCCCGTATGGCCTTGCCAGGCCCGACCGGCCTGCGCCGCGCGGCGATGGCCGTGGCCTCGGGTGGGATTGTGCTGCTCCTCTCCGGCTGTGCCGGGGTCGGCAATTATCTGAGCAGCACGCTGAATCCCTTCGGCGACCCGAACGCGCCGGCCGGCGATGCGGTCAACATGCAGCGCGCGCGGGGCGATAATGTCGCCGTCCAGCCGTTGCGCCCCGAACCCGGCGATGTCTGGCCCGGCAAGGCCGCGCCCATTCCCACCCTGGGCGAGATTCAGAAACACATGAACGTGCCTCTTGGCGCGGCGTATCGGGGCCTCTACAGCGCGCCATCGGCGGGCTCACCGCAGGCGACCTACTCGGTGCCGCCGGGGGCGAAGGCGCGGGGGCTGCCCTCGGACCGCCAGGGCGGCGAGGCGACGGATCTGGTCGGCAGCGCGGCGGCGACGTTGCACACCTCGCCACAGTCGGGCGAGGCGGGGAAGCTGGTGCCGCGCGCGCCGGCGGTGCCGGAATCCCGCGCGCGCGCGGCAAAGCCGATCATGCCGGATGCCGGCCTGCCCGTCGGGCAGACGGTGATGGGACCGCGCGGGCCGCTCGGCATTGTCAGCACGCCAAGCAACGGGCGCTACCAGACCGTGGCGCCGATTGCCGGCAAGGGGGGGGGCATCCTGATTTCCAATGGCAACGGGACGGCAACGCTGGTGCAGGCGAATGGCCAGGTCGTCACTGTCCAGACCCGATGACGCCAGCGACGCGCACTACAATATAAGAGAGATGAAGATCCTGTATTTCGCATGGCTCCGCGAGCGCATCGGCCTCGCCGAGGAAGAGATCGACCTTCCCGCGGAGGTGGCGACCGTCGGCGAGCTGGCCGAGTATCTGGCCGGCCGCGGCCCCGCGCATGCCCGCGCCTTCGCCGCGCGGCAGGCGATCAAGGCGGCGGTCGACCAGCGCTTCGTGCCGCCGGAAACGCCGCTGGCCGGCGCGACCGAGATTGCCTTCTTTCCCCCGTTCACCGGCGGCTGAGCCCGAAGCCCGTGCCGCGCATCCTCGTTTCGCTGGCGGATTTCGACATTGCCGCCGAACTTGAACGCCTGCAGGCGGATGCCGGTGCGGTGGCCAGTTTCGTGGGCGTGGTGCGCGGCCAGGTGGACGGACGCCCCCTCGCGGCACTGACCCTCGAACATTACCCGGGGATGACCGAGGCTGCCCTGACCGGGATTGCCGAGATGGCGATGGCGCGGTGGACGCTGACCGATTGCACCATCATTCACCGGGTCGGCCGGCTTGAGCCCGGCGCGCGGATCGTCCTTGCCGCGGCTGCCAGCGCGCATCGGGCGGACGCAATTGCAGCGACCGCTTTTCTCATCGACTGGCTGAAGACCGACGCGCCGTTCTGGAAGCGCGAGGATTTCGCCGACGGCGCATCGCAATGGGTCGATGCGCGCGACGACGACATTCTATCACGCAACCGCTGGTAGTCTGACCGCCCGACCCGGGCTGACGCTGCACTTGACAGCAATTTGTTCGCTCAGCGCACAAAAATCGTGTGTGATGGCGCATAAACCCTGTGGTTTGTGCGATACGGTGTCAGAAAAATTTCCAGAATGTCACGTTTAATCTATTTTCATGGCACTGAGTTTATTATTCAATCGATTGCCAGTTCCTTAAAATTATTTTATTGACGGCCTCCTCTTGTGGTTGTATTGAATTTCCAAGTTAACTGGGGGTTGCAATGAAACTTCTCATTTTTGGAAATCCGGTCGACAATCGGGACATCCTGACGACCTTCTTCCGCTCGAAGCTGGTGGTCGTGGACGAGACGTCCGATCTTGAAGAAGCTCTGGATCTCACACGATTCTATGAATACGACGCGGTCGTGCTGCGGGTGACCGACACGAGGCCGGCAGAAATCGAGCTCATCCGGCGGTTGCATCTCAGCGGCCTGCGCTGCCCGATCCTCGCGGTTTCACAACTTCTGAGTGAAGCAACCAGGTTGCGCATTCTCGAAGCAGGTGTCGATGACCTGATCGTCAACGCGATCTCGCATGAGGAAACCTTCCTCCGCGTGCAAAACCAGGTTCGCCGCAGCAGAGGCTTCCAGAGCCCGTCCCTCGCTGTCGGCAATATCGAGATCAACATGAACGCGAAGAAAATCTTCGTCGGTCAGGATGAGATCAGCCTCACCAAGAAGGAATACCAGATCGTCGAGATCCTTGCGCTGCGCAAAGGCTGCGTTCTGAGCAAGGAGGCGATCCTCGATCACCTCTATGGTGGGCTCGATGAACCGAACCCCAAGATCATCGATGTGTTCATCTGCAAGATCCGCAAGAAGCTGATCTCGGCCGGCGCCGACGACCTGATCCAGACCAACTGGGGTCGTGGCTACATGATCGTCGATCGCCGGGAAGCCGAAGCGCGGATTACCGAAACCCCCATGACCTCACGCGTGCCGTTTTCCCCACGGGAACGGAGCATCGCGGGGTGAAGCCGGGATAAACCTGCCTTGCCCGCCTTATTCGGCGGGTTCGGCAGGCTCCGTCTGGCCGTGAATTTCAGCCATCTTGCTTTCGACGTGACGTGAAAACACGAATTCCGCGGGGCGCTGCTTGTCGAGCGGGATATCAGCCGCCATCGGGCCTTCGGTGCGAATGCCCTGGATGGCCAGCTTGGCAAGTTTCCAGGGCCGCTTGACGGAATCGACCACCGAGGTCGCCTCAAAGCCGGAATGCACCATGCAGTCGGCGCATTTTTCGTAATTGCCGACCCCGTACTTGTCCCAGTCGGTGGTTTCCATCAATTCCTTGTAGGTCTTGGCGTAGCCTTCGCCAAGCAGGTAGCACGGACGCTGCCAGCCGAACACGTTACGGGTCGGGTTGCCCCAAGGCGTGCACTTGTAGGTCTGGTTGCCGGCCAGGAAGTCGAGGAAAAGCGGAGACTGGTTGAATTTCCAGTGAACGCCGCGCGCCTTGCGCTCCTTGCCATAACGGAAGATCGCCCGGAACAGTTCCTTGGTGCGCTGCCGGTTGAGGAAATGTTCCTGATCCGGGGCGCGCTCATAGGCATAGCCGGGCGATGTCATCACACCATCGACCCCGATCTCGTTCACGGTATCGAGGAATGACGCCACACGAGCGGGATCGGCGCCATCGAAAAGCGTGCAGTTGATGGAAACGCGGAAACCCTTCGCCTTGGCGAGTTTGATTGCCGCAACAGCGCGCTCATACACGCCTTCCTGGCTCACCGCGTGATCGTGCATCTCGCGGTCGCCATCGAGATGGATATCCCAGCAGAAATTGGGATGCGGCTTGTACTGGTCGATCTTCTTCTCAAGAAGAAGAGCGTTGGTGCAGAGATAGATGAACTTGTCCCGTGCGAGAATCTTCTCGACGATCTCGGGCATCTCGCGGTGCAGCAGCGGCTCGCCGCCGGCAATCGCGACAACCGGCGCGCCGCATTCATCGACCGCCTCGAGCGCATCGGCGACCGACAGCCGCTGATTGAGGATCGGCGCGGGATAATCGATCTTGCCGCATCCCGCGCAGGCGAGGTTGCAACGGAACAGCGGCTCGAGCATCAGCACGAGCGGATAACGCTTGTTCCCGGTCAGGTGCTGCTTCAGCACATAGGCTCCGACCTTGATTGCCTGTTTCAGCGGCACGCCCATCTGTAACTCCTGCTAATGATCACCCGACCGGGACGCCGATCAGGCGTCGCTTACTTCGGCGGGAAGCTTGAACCTTACGTCTTCCGGCGTGCCGGCGAGCGTGTCGATCTCGATCGGGCCGAACTTTCTCAGCCCGTCGATCACACCCTTGACGAGAACCTCGGGGGCCGAGGCGCCGGCCGTCAGGCCGACCGTCCGCGCCCCCTCGAACCACGAGGGATCGAGATGGCTGGCATCGTCGATCAGGTAGGAGGGACGCCCGAGTTCGGCGCCGATTTCCCGAAGCCGGTTGGAATTCGAGGAATTGCGGCTGCCGACCACCAGAATGACGTCGACGAGCTCGGCGAGATGGCGCACCGCCTCCTGGCGGTTCTGCGTCGCGTAGCAGATATCGCGCACATCGGGGCCGACAATGCCGGGAAAGCGTTCCACGAGAGCGGCGATGATGCCCCGCGTGTCATCGACCGAAAGCGTGGTCTGGGTGATATAGGAGAGCTTGTCCGGATCCGCGACTTCCAGCGAGGCGACATCCTCGACGGTCTGGACGAGATAGACCTTGCCGTCGATCTGGCCGATCGTGCCCTCGACCTCGGCATGGCCGGCATGTCCGATCAGGACGATTTCCCGCCCCTGCCCGGCATAGCGCCGCCCCTCGGAATGCACCTTGGCGACCAGCGGGCAGGTCGCGTCGATCACCGGCAGGGAGCGGTCGGCAGCATCCTTCTGCACCTTGCGCGCGACGCCATGCGCCGAGAACACGGTGATCGCCCCGTCCGGCACTTCGGCGATCTCGTCGACGAAAACCGCGCCTCGCGCGCGGAGATCTTCGACGACATGGCGGTTGTGAACGATTTCGTGGCGGACATAGATCGGCGGGCCGAACTTCACGAGGGCACGCTCGACGATCTCGATCGCCCGCTCGACGCCGGCGCAGAACCCGCGGGGCTGCGCCAGCACCACCTTCATGGCGGGCGTGGCGGCCGCAGGATCGGCACGGTCGGTCGTGGTGAGAGACAGATCCATCGTCCGTCGCCTTTCAGAACTCTGAATGTCGCAGTACGGACCGTCTGCCCCGGGCACACGTATCCACCCGCCAATTAGGGTATCCTGCGGCAGTTTCGCAAGGGATGGCGCGGACAGGGCACGCCGTCCGCCGACACTGTTGCGCGCTTGCATCGCAAGATGCCAATCTGTCGCTCGGATCGCGGGTCACGTTCATGAGACTTTTCATGACGGCCGCATCGCCCCCATCTGCCAATCAGGGGTCTATCGCTTCCCGCGATCACCGTATAAAGGGCGCTTCGCCGGAACGATCCGGACGCAAGGGTCGCAACGACGCAGAGTATAAGGAACCAGCATCATGGCTTACCGCTCCAGCGAGACTCCCGCACAACGCCTGGGAGAGACCGCCTGATGCCGCCGCAGACCCCCTTGCTCGATCGCGTGCGGGTTCCGAGCGACATGCGCAACCTCTCGGCCGAGCAGCTGCGCCAGCTCGCCGATGAACTGCGCGCGGAGACGATCGACACGGTTTCCGTCACCGGCGGCCATCTCGGCGCGTCGCTCGGCGTCGTCGAGCTGACCGTGGCGATCCATGCCGTGTTCGAAACTCCGCGGGACAGGCTGATCTGGGATGTCGGCCACCAGACCTATCCGCACAAGATCCTCACCGGACGGCGCGACCGGATCCGCACCCTGCGCCAGCCGGGCGGGCTCTCCGGCTTCACCCGCCGCTCGGAAAGCGAATACGACCCGTTCGGCGCCGCCCATTCCTCGACCTCGATCTCCGCCGGGCTCGGCATGGCCGTGGCGCGCGACATCAAGGGCGAAACCCCGAAGCGGAACGTGATCGCGGTGATCGGCGACGGCGCGATGTCGGCCGGCATGGCCTATGAGGCGATGAACAATGCCGGGGCGAGCAAGTCCCGCATGATCGTCGTGCTCAACGACAACGACATGTCGATTGCCCCGCCCGTCGGCGCCATGAGCGCCTATCTGTCGCGGCTGATCTCCTCGCGCAGCTTCCTCTCGATCCGCGATTTCGCCGCACGGATGGCGAAGCACTTCCCCCGCACGATCGAGCGGACCGCGAAACGCGCCGAGGAATATGCCCGCGGCATCCTGACCGGCGGAACGCTGTTCGAGGAGCTGGGCTTCTATTATGTCGGCCCGATCGACGGCCATAATCTCGACCACCTGCTGCCCGTGCTGCGCAACCTGCGCGACAGCGAGGGCGACGAGCCGATCCTGCTGCACGTCGTCACCCAAAAGGGCAAGGGCTATGCGCCGGCCGAGGCCTCGGCGGACAAATATCATGGCGTGTCGAAGTTCAACGTCGTCACCGGCGAGCAGGCCAAGGCGCCGCCGGGTCCGCCGTCTTATACGAAGGTATTCGCGCAGGCGCTGATCGCGGAAGCGGAACGCAATCCCTCGGTCGTCGCGGTGAATGCCGCCATGCCGAGCGGCACCGGGCTCGACGCCTTCGCCAAGCGGTTTCCCGATCGCTGTTTCGATGTCGGCATTGCCGAGCAGCATGCCGTGACCTTCGCCGCCGGGCTGGCGACCGAGGGCATGGCGCCGTTCTGCGCGATCTATTCCACCTTCCTCCAGCGTGCCTATGACCAGGTGGTGCATGATGTCGCCATCCAGTCGTTGCCGGTGCGCTTCGCCATGGACCGGGCGGGGCTGGTCGGCGCCGATGGCGCAACCCATGCCGGCGTCTACGACCTTGCCTATCTCGGCTGCCTGCCGGGCATGGTGATCATGGCGCCGTCGGACGAGGCGGAACTCGTCCACTGCGTCGCCACGGCCACCGCGATCGACGACCGTCCCTCCGCCTTCCGCTATCCGCGCGGCGAGGGAACCGGAATCGCCCTGCCGGAACGCGGCGTGCCGTGGGAGATCGGCAAGGGACGGATCGTTCGCGAGGGCAGCAGCGTCGCCGTGCTGGCGCTCGGCCCGCGACTGGGCGATGCGCTGCGCGCGGCCGACGAGCTTGCCGCGAACGGCTTCACGGCGACAATCGCCGATGCCCGCTTCATGAAGCCGCTCGATACCGCGCTGATCGACCAGCTAGCCCGCCATCACGAAGTGTTGATCACGATCGAGGATGGCGCCAGCGGCGGCTTCGGGGCCGCGGTCGCCCATCATCTCGCCTGGTCGGGCGCTTTCGATTCCGGGCTGCGCTTCCGGCCGATGGTGCTGCCGGACCGCTTCATCGACCATAACACACCCGCGGCCCAGCTGATCGATGCGGGCCTGACCGCGAAGGATATCGTGGCGCACGCGCTGGGCGCGCTCGGCCGCGGCGCCGTGCCCAAAAATGCCCAAGGTTCCGTCGCAATTCCGGCACGGTGAACACTATATCTCAGGGCATGAAACGTCGTGGTCTCCTGGCGGCTGCAGCCGCCACCTCAATCGGCCTCGCCCTGCCCCAGGCGCGCGCGGCCACGCCGCCGGAAGCGCTGCCGGTCGACTCGCTCGATTCGGCGCTGATCGCGGTGATGAAGGCAGCCAGCGCCGGCAAGAGCTTCGCCGCGCGCTATGCCATGCTCAAGCCGGTGGTGGAGGCGAGCTTCGATCTCGAGCTGATCCTCCAGAATTCCGCCGGCCTGCTCTGGCCGCAAATTCCAGCCGCCCAGAAAACCGAGCTCGGCAAGCTGTTCCGGCAATACACGATCGCGACCTATGTCAGTAATTTCAACGCCTATGGCGGGCAGCATTTCACCACCGATCCGGACATCCGCCGCGCCGGCGACAGCCGGATCGTGTCCACCACCCTGAACGAGCAGGACGGCAAGGCGGTCAAGCTCGCCTACGTGATGCGCGAGGCCAGCGGCGCCTGGAAGATCACCGACGTGCTCTTCGAGGGCACGATCAGCAAGGTTGCCGCACAGCGCTCCGATTTCAGCGGACTGATCGACCCTGGCAACGCCGCGCGGCTGATCGAGGCGCTGAAGAAAAAGATCGCGATGCTGTCCGGCGGGGCGATAAGCGACTGACATGGCCGCGATCCTGCCCGTCTTCGCCGAGGCGCTCTGCGCGGTCGGTCTGATCCAGCAGGCGATCGGCGCCTGCCTCGTCAGCCCGCAGCGGGGTTCTGCGACGATCCCGGACCAGGCGCCGCCGGTTACCGTGTTCAAGCCGTTGCACGGGGTCGAGCCGCTGCTCGATACCGCGCTCGAATCCTTCTTCCTGCTCGATTATCCGCACTTCCAGCTGGTCTTCGGCGCCGCCGACCCGGACGATCCGGCGATTGCCATCGTCGCCCGGCTGCGGCAGCGCTATCCGCAGGTGGATGTGGCGGTGGTGACCGGCCCCCATCGCGAGGGGCGCAATCGCAAGGTTGCCAATCTGATCGCGATGCGCGGCGCGGCGCGCCACGATGTGTTCGTGGTCTCCGATGCCGACATACACGTGGCGCCGGATTTCCTCGCCGCGATCGTCACAACGCTGGCACGGCCGGAGGTCGGACTCGTCACCACGTTCTATACCGGCCTGCCCGCGACCGACACACTCGCCGGCCGACTTGGGGCGATGCAGATCAATCATGGATTTCTGCCCGGCGCCGCCATCGCCCGCGCCCTCGGCCGGCAGGACTGCCTCGGCGCCACCATGGCGTTGCGGCGGCGCGATCTCGACGCGATCGGCGGCTTCGCGGCGCTGCTCGACCATCTCGCCGACGACAATGTGCTCGGCCAGCGGATCCGCGCGATCGGCAAACAGGTGGCCCTTGCCCCGGCGATACCGGCAACCTCGGTGCCGGAGATCACGCTCCGCGCACTGCTGCGCCACGAGTTGCGCTGGGCCAGGACCGTCCGCGCGCTGGTGCCGCTCAGCTATGCGGGGATCGTGACGCAATTTCCGCTGTTCTGGGCGCTGTTCGCCCTGTTGCTGAGCGGTGGCGCCATCTGGGCCTGGATCTGCCTTGCCCTTGCCGCCGGGCTGCGCCATGGCATTGCCCGCCTGTTCGAGCGGCGCCTCGGGTTTGGCGGGGGGAGCGGCGGCGTGCCGTTGCTGATGACCCCACCGCCGCCCTGGCTTTTCCTCTTGCGCGACACGGCTTCGGCCGCCATTTTCGCGCTGAGTTTCTGGAGCGACACGGTGGAGTGGCGTGGCCAGACGCTGCAGGCCGATTCCGGCCGCAGCACTGGTGGGAACGGAATTGGTGCCGTCCCGCGGCACATGAGTTAGGACCGAAGCAATGATGAAGACCCTGTTCCTGCAACCGCCCTCCTTCGACGGGTTCGACGGCGGCGCCGGCTCCCGCTACCAGGCCCGACGGGAGATCCGCTCGTTCTGGTTTCCGACCTGGCTTGCCCAGCCGGCAGCCCTGATCCCCGGCTCGAAGCTGATCGACGCGCCGCCGGCCGGCCAGACGATGAAGGACGTGATGCCGCACGCCCGCGCCGCCGAGCTGGTCATCATCCACACCTCCACCCCCTCCTTTGCCAACGACGTGAAGGTCGCCGCGCAGATCCGGGCGGAAAATCCCGGCGTGAAGATCGGCTTCATCGGCGCGAAGGTCGCGGTGCAGGCCGGCGAAAGCCTCGAACGCGCGACCCCGGTGGATTTCGTCGCCCGCAACGAGTTCGACTTCACGATCAAGGAGATCGCCGAGGGAAAGCCGTTCGCCGAGGTCGACGGCATTTCCTGGCGCAACGAGGAAGGCGAGATCGTCCACAACAAGGACCGCGCCATCCTCGAGGACATGGACAGCCTCCCCTTCGTCGCGGATGTCTATCAGCGCGACCTGAAGATCGAGGATTACTTCATCGGCTATCTGATGCACCCTTATGTCTCGCTGTATACGGGGCGGGGCTGCAAGTCGCGCTGCACCTTCTGCCTCTGGCCGCAAACGGTGGGCGGGCATCGCTACCGCACCCGTTCGGTCGAGCACGTGATCGCCGAAGTGAAGCAGATTCAGCGCGATTTCCCGCAGATGCGCGAGCTGTTCTTCGACGACGATACGTTCACCGACAACCTGCCCCGCGCCGAGGCGATCGCGCGTGAACTCGGCAAGCTCGGCGTCACCTGGTCATGCAACGCCAAGGCGAACGTTCCCCGCGACACGCTGAAGGTGCTGCGCGACAACGGGCTGCGCCTGCTGCTCGTCGGCTATGAAAGCGGCAACCAGCAGATCCTTCACAACATCAAGAAGGGCATGCGGGTCGAGGTCGCGAAGCAGTTCACGAGGGATTGCCACGATCTCGGCATCAAGATCCACGGCACCTTCATTCTGGGCCTGCCCGGCGAAACCCAGGAGACCATTCGCGAGACGATCGATTTCGCGAAGGAGATCAACCCGCACACCATCCAGGTGTCGCTCGCGGCCCCCTATCCGGGAACCTTCCTCTACGACCAGGCGGTCGAGAACGGCTGGCTCGATGCCACGCATGCCGAACTGATCGACGATCACGGCATCCAGATCGCGCCGCTGCATTATCCTCACCTGACGCATACCGAAATCTTCGACAGCGTCGAAACCTTCTACCGGCAGTTCTATTTCCGGGTGCCGAAAATCGCCTCGATCGTGGGCGAGATGGTGCGCAGCCCGCAGATGATGAAGCGCCGGCTGCGCGAGGGCGTTGAATTCTTCCAGTTCCTGCGCGAACGCCACGCCGCCTGATCGCCAGAGGCGTCCGCGGCCATGCGGAGGGACGCCGAGGTCATTTTCTCGGCCGATGATTTCGGGCTGACCGAAACCGTCAACGAGGCTGTCGAGCGCGCCCATCGCGAGGGCGTGCTGAGCCAGGCCAGCCTCATGGTAGCCGCCCCGGCGGCGGCAGACGCGGTGGCCCGGGCGCGACGCCTGCCCGGGCTGAATGTCGGGCTGCATCTGGTCCTGGTCGAGGGCGCCTCGATCCTCGGTCATGCCGCTTTGCCGACCATCACCGGGGCGGATGGCCGCTTCGGCTCGGATCAGGTGGCCCGCGGCTTCCGCTACTTCTTCTCGGCCGCGGCGCGGCGCGAGCTGGCGGCCGAAATCCGCGCGCAGTTCGAGGCCTTCGCCGCCACCGGCCTGCCCCTGCACCACGCCGACAGTCACAAGCACATGCACATGCATCCGACCGTCGCGGCGCTGATGATCCGCATCGGCCGGGAGTTCGGCCTGACCCGGATCCGGATTCCGGCGGAACCGCCCGCCGTTCTGGCGTCATGTGGTGACCGGCCCGGATTTGCCGCCCATGCTCTTCATGCGTGGTCGCGGGTGCTGCGCACCCAGGCGCGGCGCGCCGGGCTGGCAAGTCCGGACCATGTTCTCGGCCTCCGCCATTCGGGCCACATGACACTGGAGCGGGTGCGCGCCTATCTCGAAGCGCTGCCACCAGGGCAAACCGAAATCTATTTTCATCCCGCAACGCAGCACTGCGCTACCCTCGCTCATTTGATGCCGGATTACGAACACGCGGCGGAATTTGACGCGCTGCTCCGGCTGCGCACGGGGTATCCGGCCTGGTTAAAACGCGATATAAGATGAGTAGAATTTAATTTTGCAATGTGACATTGAAAGGGGCTCCTTGATCGGAAAAACACCTCCTTGTTGATTGACTGGTAATTTTTTAAAACTAACTGTTTGTGAGCGCAGCAGGATACGGAGCATAACGTGTCATCTTCAATATCTTATGGAACTGTTTCAATAACGACCGGCTTGAATGGAACGACCAATCTTTTCTCTGTCGACCAGTCGATCCAGTCGATCGTTCAGCAGCAGCTGAACAACAACATAAACAATATCGTTACCCTGCAATCGGCCTATTCCGGGGCGAGTGTTACGCCCCTGTCCC
Organism: Acidiphilium sp. 20-67-58; assembly: GCF_002255515.1. Taxonomy (NCBI): domain Bacteria; kingdom Pseudomonadati; phylum Pseudomonadota; class Alphaproteobacteria; order Acetobacterales; family Acidocellaceae; genus Acidiphilium; species Acidiphilium sp. 20-67-58. The sequence continues at coordinate 16,522 of NZ_NCAS01000021.1, forward strand.
TGAACAGCGCTGGCACCACGGCTTCACCCCTTCCGCCGGCACCGACCAGCACGAATTTCTATATCGATACCCTGATTACCGGCACGGTCACAGGTGGGGGCAGCATATTGTCTCTTCCCAATGGCCAGACTAACGGGGCCCCGACCAATGGCGGCATCAAAGGCATTGTCGCCGGCTTCAGCGGCAATGAAACCATCACCGGCGGCTCCGGGTATAACGCTCTCATCGTCACCGGCAACACAACCAACCTGACCTTCGACCCGCAGGGCGGCTCGGGCATCGACACCATTTATGCCGGCGGGGGCAACAACAATTTCACCCTCGACGGTTATTGGTACGATGTTGTCGCACCGAGCGGCAACAACACCATCACGGCGGCTCCGAATGTCAATGGCAGCGCAAGCTACGACCACATCACGACCACCGGCGGCAACAACACGCTCAATCTGAATGCCGGCTTGGACACAGTTGTGTCCGGCGGCAACGACACGATCAATGTGGGAACCGCGAAGGCCGCCATCACGGCTACGGGCAAGGCCCTGGTCAAGCTGAAGCGGGTGGATACCGGATATAACTCGGTCAACGCCTCCGGCGCGACAACGGTGTGGGCGAATGGCACGCACGATTCAGCCACGATCAGCGGGCAAGGTGGCCTCTGGTCCGATGGCAGCGCCAACACGATTACCGATTCGGGCACCGGCCAGGCCCTGATTACCGGCAAGAACAACTCGATCACCGCCAGCGCCGCCGCCCCTGTCGCCATTTTCGGGCAGAACAACGCGGAAACCGCTACGGGGTCGAATGTTCTCCTAGCCTACGGGTCGAATAACACTGTCTACGCCACCGGCGCTGATACCGTCGTTGCCGACGGCAGCAACAATACGATCACTGCGTCGGGAACGAGTGACATCTTCGTCAACGGCTCGCAAAACGCGGCGATCACCACGAGCAACAGCAACAGCTTCGTCTTTATGGCGAGCACGACAGGCGCGGGTAACTCTGCAACGCTTGGCGGCACATCCTATGCGCTTGCGGCTGGCAACAGTTCCATTGTCAGCGCCGGGCAGAATTTTACCCTCTATGTCAGCGGCAACAATAGCGAGACGTTGAACGGCGGCTCAAAGGCTTTCCTGTTAGGTGGCAACGAGACGATCACTGCGACCGGAACGAGCGCGGCCAGCGTCTATGGCGGCGTGGGGACGCTGGATTTCATCGGCGGCAATGGCCAGGGCGTGATCACCCGCGGCACCGGAAGCGTCACCGCCCTTGGCGGGTCGGGCGGGCTGGTGGCCTTTGGCGGCTCGAGCGGCAACAACTCGCTGACCGGCTCCACCGGCTCGGTGACGCTGTATGGCGGCGGTAGCGGCGACACGCTGACCGGCGGTTCGGGGACCAATTACCTCTTTGCCGGCGCCGGGAACGAAACGCTCGTCGGCGGCGCGAAGGCAACCGCGAACTACTTCACGTTCGACAGCGGATCTGCCAACAAGTCTGACCTGATCAGCAATTTCCGGAGCGGTACCGACAAAATCAACCTCTCCGGCAATGTCTCCGTCAGCAGCCAGTCCGTCGTCTCGGGCGGCCTCAACCTGCTTCTGAACGACGGAACCCAGATTCTCGTCAGCGGGCTCAGCAACAAGCTCAGCGCCAATCTTTCCGGATCGACCACCACTCTTTCCTGATCCCGGCACGGTCGCCCTCCCGCCCGGAGGGCGACCGCTCTTACGAGAAAACCGGCGATGGGGCGCCCGCGCCTGCCCCGCGCTCGGGCGGTTATCCACCTTATCCACCTTTTCCACAGCCCTGTGGCCCGCATCGCGTGCTGTCGCGCGCCGGGATGACGCGCTAAGAGCGGCAGATGGACATCTCCGAGCTTGCCCGGCCGGGCGCCGCGCCGAAACTACCCCCTGCCAATCTCGAGGCCGAACAAGCCCTGCTCGGCGCCCTGCTGGCCAACAACAAGGCCTATGAGCGGGTTTCGGAATTTCTCGCTCCGGAGCATTTCGCCGATGCGGTGCATGGGCGGATTTACGAGGCGATCGCCCGGCGGATCGAGGCCGGGCAGGTCGCCGATCCGGTCACGCTGCGGGCGACCTTCGAACACTCCGGCCTGCTCGACGATGTCGGCGGCACCGCCTATCTCGGCCAGTTGCTCACCGCGATGGTCGGCATCATCAATGCCGGCGATTATGGTCGGATCATCTACGATGCCTGGATCCGCCGGCAACTGATCGAGCTCGGCGAACTCACGGTCAATCGCGGCTTCGGGTCGGACCCCGAGCTCGACGGCACAGCGCAGATCGAGGCGGCGGAGCAGGCGCTGTTCGACCTCGCCACCAAGGGCGGCAGCGAGGGTGCCGCGATGACCTTCGAGGCCGCGCTGGCGATGGCGATCGACACTGCCGCCAAGGCCTTCGAGCGTGACGGCAAGGTCTCGGGCCTGACCACAGGCCTTACGGATCTCGACGCCCGGACCGGCGGGCTGCACCCGTCGGACCTGCTGATCCTCGCCGGCCGTCCCGGCATGGGCAAGACGGCGCTCGCCACAAAAATCGCCTTCGGCGCCGCCCAGGCCCTGCTGAGCGAGGCTCGCGCCGAAAACCCGAACGCCGAGGCGAAGCAATGCGTCGCGGTCTTCTCGCTCGAAATGAGCTCCGAACAGCTCGCCACCCGCCTTCTCGCCGAGGAGGCGCGCGTCTCCTCCGACCGCATCCGCCGCGGCGAGATCGGCCAGAAGGATTTCGACAATTTCGTCGCGGTGTCGCGCCGCATCGCCCGGCTACCGCTGATCATCGACGACACGCCGGCGATCACCCTCTCGGCGCTGCGCACCCGCTGCCGCCGGCTGCGGCGCACGCGCGGCCTCGCGCTCATCGTGGTCGACTATCTCCAGCTCATGCGCCCGGCCGCCGGCACCAGGCCGGACAACCGCGTGCTGGAAATCAGCCAGATCACCCAGGGGCTGAAGGCCATCGCCAAGGAACTCGCGGTGCCGGTCATAGCACTCTCGCAGCTCTCCCGCGCGGTGGAATCCCGCGAGGACAAGCGCCCGCAGCTTTCCGACCTCCGCGAATCCGGCACGATCGAGCAGGACGCCGACGCGGTGATGTTCGTCTATCGCGACGAATACTACCTCCAGGCCCGGATGCCGAAGCAGATGGCGTATGATTCCGAGGACAAGTTCCAGGACGCGCTGGCTAAATGGCAGCAGGACATGGAGACGGTGCACAACCGCGCCGAGCTGATCCTCGCCAAGCAGCGCCACGGCCCGACCGGCAAGATCGACCTGTTCTTCGAGGCCGAATTCACTCGATTCGCCGACCTCGACACCCAACATGAATGAGCGGTGAACGAACCGAAGGAGCGCGTGCGATGGCGACATCCGGCGGCAATGCCTGCGCCGGCCTGCCCGAGGCCGATCTTGCACGGATCGCGCAGGCGGCGTCGCGCTATGTCGCGGCGCACGGGCTGTTTGCCCGCCTGCTGAACCGGATCGGCCGCGGCACGGTAGGGGCGGCGGAGCGCGCGCTGAACCTGTTCCTGCCGAACAGCCGCCGGGCGATCGAGGACTACGCCTCCGAAGCCCTGTGGTCGCTGCTCGCCGCCTCGCGCGCCGGGCTCGCGCCACGCCGCGCGGGGCCGGCTTCCGAGCGGGTCTATCGCGGCGCCGTTGCGGCGAGCGGGGCAATCTCGGGGCTTGCCGGCGGCCCGCTCGCGCTGGCCGACATCCCGTTCACCATGGCGATGATGTTCCGCGCCATCGCCGAGATCGCCCGCAGCCACGGTGAGGATATCGACGATTTCGAGACGCGGCGCGCCTGCCTCGAAGTGTTCGGCTTCGGCACGATCCGCGGCGAGGAGGGCGAGGTCGAGGCCAGCTACTGGGCGGTGCGCGGCGCACTGACCCACGCGCCGCTTGCGCTGTTCCTGCGCACGATCGCCGCGCGGTTTTCCGTCATGCTATCCGAACAGGCGATGGCGGCGCTGGTGCCACTGGTCGGCGCCCTTTCGGGGGCGGGCGCCAACTACCTTTTCATGAGCCATTTCCAGACCATGGCGCAGGTTCACTTCACGATCCGCGACCTCGAGCGCCGGCACGATCCCGAGCAGGTGCGCGCCTGTTTCGACGCGCATGTCGCCCGGCTGCGGGAGCGCCGGCAACTGTTCCGCACCGCCGCATGAACCACCCGACCCTGACAATCGACCCCGGCGCCGTCGCCGCCAACTGGCAAGCTCTGGCCGACCGCCATGCGGGCGAGGTCGCCGGCGTGGTGAAGGCGGATGCCTACGGACTCGGCGCGGCGCTGATCGCCCCTGCACTTGCCGCGGCAGGCTGCCGCAGCTTTTTTGTTGCCACGCTCGATGAGGCGCTTTCGCTGCGCGCCCTGTTGCCGGCGGCGCGGATCGCGGTTCTCAACGGCTGCCCGCCCGGCGAGGAGCGCACGATGCACGCGCATCAGCTGATCCCGGTGCTCGGCTCGCTCGCTTCCTGCGCGCGCTGGCGCGAGGCGGCCGGCGATGACGGCGCGCCGCCTTCGTTCCTGCATGTCGATACCGGGATGAACCGGCTTGGCCTCGATCGTGACGAGGCGGCCCATCTCATCGCCCGTCCGGACCGTCTCGACGGGCTGGGACTGACGCATGTGATGACGCATCTCATCGCCGCCGAGGCGCCGGATGCGGCGGAAAACGTGGCACAGCAACGGCGTTTCGCTGCCTTCGCCGCGCAATTCCCCTGGCTGCGAACCAGCCTTGCCAATTCCTCCGGCCTGTTTCTCGGACCCGCATTCGGCTCCGACCTCGCCCGGCCCGGCTACGCGCTCTATGGCGGCAACCCGACACCGACGGCAGCGAATCCGATGCGCCCGACCATCACCCTCGCCGCGCCGGTCCTGCAAATCCGCGCGATCGCGTCGGGCGAGACCGTCGGCTACAACGGCACCTGGCGGGCGGCACGGCCCTCGCGCATCGCGACAATCGGCGTCGGCTATGCCGATGGGCTGCCGCGGTCGCTGTCGAACCGGCTGACGGCGCGCTGGCGGGGAAAGCTCATCCCGGTCGCGGGCAGGCTATCGATGGACCTGACGACGTTCGACGTCACCGATCATCCCGCCCTCGCCCCCGGCGACGTCATCGAGGTGATCGGTCCGGGCCATGACATCGATGCCATCGCCGCCGAAGCCGGCACGATCGGCTACGAGATTTTGACCTCGCTTGGCCCGCGCTATCGGCGGGTGGTGAAATCGGTATAATCCCGCGCATGAATCTCGTGCTCGACCCGATTGCCGCACTCGGCCGCCTTGCGCTCGGCTTCGTGACCACGCTCGGCGAACTCGCGCTCTTCGCCGTCGCCGGCCTGTCCGGCCTGGTGCGTCCGCCCTTCCATCTGCGGAATTTCGGCCGCGCGCTCATGGAAATCGGCTATTCGAGCCTGCCGGTCGTCGCTCTCACCGCGGTGTTCACCGGGATGGTGCTGGCGCTGCAGAGCTATGTCGGCTTCTCCCGGTTCGACAGTTCGAGCGTGATCGCGAGCGTGGTGGTGCTGTCCCTCACCCGCGAACTCGGCCCGGTGCTGGCCGGCCTGATGGTCGCCGGCAGGGCGGGCTCGGCGATCGCCGCGGAGATGGGCACGATGCGCGTGACCGACCAGATCGACGCGCTGACCACGCTCGCCACCGATCCGATGCGCTACCTCGTCACCCCGCGCCTGCTCGCCGGGGTGATCGCCCTGCCGCTGCTGGTGGTGATCGCCGATATTCTCGGCGTGGCCGGCGGCTTCCTTGTCTCCACCGTCAGGCTCGGCTTCGAGCCCAACGCCTATCTGCGCGACACGGTGAACTACCTGCACAGCAACGATGTCGTCTCCGGCCTGGTGAAGGCGGCAGTGTTCGGTTTCGTGATCGCGCTGATGGGATGCTTTCACGGCTACCGCTCGCGCGGCGGCGCGCAGGGCGTTGGCGGTGCGACCACGGCGGCGGTGGTCTCCGCCTCGGTGCTGATCCTGGCACTGGACTACCTCATGACCCAGGCGTTCTTCTCGTGAGCGGCGGCGGGACAACCGAGCCGAAGATCCGCATCCGCGGGCTGCGCAAGAGTTTCGGCGCAAAGCGCGTGCTGGACGGCGTGGATCTCGACGTGATGCCGAAGACCAGCACGGTCGTGATCGGTGGATCGGGCACCGGCAAGTCGGTTCTGCTCAAATGCATTCTCGGCCTGATCCCGCCAGATGAGGGTGAAATCTGGATCGATGGGGAAAACCTGCTCACCGCGCGGCCGGCGCGCGCCCGCGCGCTGCGCGACCAGATCGGCATGCTGTTCCAGAACGGCGCGCTGTTCGATAGCCGGCCGGTCTGGGAAAACGTCGCGTTCGGGCTGCTGGCACGCGGCCGCGTCACCCGCGCCGAGGCGCGCGGGATGGCCGGAGGCATTCTTGCACAGGTCGGGCTCGATTCGAGCGTCGGCGAGCTTTCACCTTCCGAACTCTCGGGCGGGATGCAGAAGCGCGTGGCACTGGCGCGGGCGATCGCGGCCGAGCCGTCGATCATGTTCTTTGACGAGCCGACGACGGGACTCGACCCCATCATGGGCGCGGTGATCGATGGGTTGATCGTCGATTGCGTGAAGCGCCTGGGCTCGACCTCGATCACCATCACCCACGACATGGCGAGCGCGCAGCGAATCGGCGATCGCATCGCCATGCTGCAGGATGGCAGGATCGTCTGGGAGGGCGACGCCGCGCGGGTGATGAACAGCGGCAACGAGATGGTGGACCAGTTCACCCACGGCCGCCGCGAAGGACCGATCCGGATGGCGCTGCGCCGCTGAAACGCATCTCGTCTGGCGGATCCAGCCGCCCTCGACGACGTCCCGCATGATGCTCCGTTTATCAATATCGTAGGCCACCACATCCGATCGGATCGGCCGATGGCGCAAAACTCGTCCAATGAAAAAGCCTCGGGTTTATGGCCCGAGGCTTCTGAAATATCGCGATTCCGAGCAACATCCGACATATCAGAACCGGATGTTGCTCTAAAAACTTCAGTTGATGACCGACCCACCAACGAATTTCGTAAGCTGGCTGGCGTTGTAACCAACCATCGTTATCTGCGAACCATCCGACAGCATGACAGCGGCGGCGCCGGTCGGATAGATGCTGGCAGTGATATTGTTGACGGAGCTGATGACCACACCGTTGCGTGCAACCACCTGGTCCGTGGCCATGTTGAAGTTTTCGAGGACCGAACTTCCGCCACCGGCCGTGGAATTGGAGACAAAATATGTGTTGGTCGCACCCGTAACTGTCGAGCCGTAAATTGTCGAAGAGCTTGAGGATGTGAAGAAATATTGAGCGCCCGCGCCGGCAGACGAAATCACGTCGTTACCGGAACCCGCAGCGAACAGGTTGTTATTGGTGGCTTGAGAGGCGCCCAGCGTCTCATTGCCGACGCCGGCAAAGAGGTCGTTGTTATTGGACGTCGAGAATGTCGCGTTGTAGCCGGCAGCGAGGGTGTCGCCGTTACCACCACCAACCAGCGTAAACGATCCATTGCCAGCGACCAGTTGGTTGTTACCGGCCGTGCCGCCGTAAAGTAGACCGCCGGCATTGCCGCCGAAGGCCGTCACTGAGCCGCGCTGCCCAAGAACGACCACAGAGCCTGTTCCATTGTTGATGAAGTCGACAGAGCCGGCATACCCATTGGGGATGCCGACCCGAACCGTTGCTGAGCCGGTCGCATTCACCGTGTCGTTGCCGTTCAGCACTCTGACGAGATCGTTGCCGCCGGACAGTGAAATCTGGTTGTCGCCAGCAGCATTGATCGTCGTATTGCCACCCAAACCGTAGATCGTATTAGTCCCGGCCCCGCTACCGCCAGTCGTGATCAGGGCAGCAGTCTGCGACCCGATAAAGTAGGTGCTTGCCTGGCCATTGCCGGTTACCGAAATCGTGCCCGGCGCCTGCAAGATTACGTTGCTCGTGCTCGACGGCACCGTGACGGCAACATTGACGCTACCAGGCGAAGTTACGCCTGTTCCGCTGGTATTGGTGACTTCATAAATCCCGCCGGTAGACTGTGAGCCTGCGGTGCTGAAAGTCTGGGGGATCACGGCATCGAAATCGATCAGGTCGACAGTGCCCTGAGCCGCCGCGCTAAAATCCGCGTTGAGCAAGGATTGGAGAGATGCAACCTGCGATGGGGTAAGATTGCTGGTCGGAATCGTCACAATTCCAGTCAGCTTTTGATTATTAACACCACCACCAATTGAAATACTCTGACTCATACCGAAAGCTCCTGAAAATCGTCCTTAACCAATGGTTACCAAATATCCTGTTCAGGGTTTCCGAGCAAGAGAATAGATAGGAAGTTATAATATCAAAAACGATACTTATATTATAAAAGAAACTCAAAATCAGTGAATTTCTCATATTAGGATTTTTGTCTGACCTCCCAATCAAAAATCTGTCTCAATAATCTATATTGATTGTTTTTTTAGATTATTTCTCTTATTTTAACTAACGCAGCCGCATTGTCGAATTTGTCTTATTATTTATTTTTCTCTGTCTCGGCTGCGGTAGCCCCTGAAATCTCCGGTGGGGAATTTCAGGGGCCGGTCAGCTCCGCAGACGGCCGGTCAGGATTTTGCGCCGGTCATCCGTAATGTGCCGGATTCCGGCCGCTACGCGATCGTGAGGATGATCTTGCCGATATGCGTGCTGTCTTCCATCAGCTGGTGGGCGCGCGCGACCTCACGCCAGGGCAGCGTCTGCGCAATCACCGGCTGGATCTGCCGCGACTCCAGCCACGGCCACACGGTCTGGCGCAAGGCGCTGGCGATTGCCCCCTTCTCCGCGGTGCTGCGCGGGCGCATCGTCGATCCCGTCACGGTAAGGCGATTGACCATGATGGGGAGCAGGTCGATGTCGTGCGCCACGCTGCCGCCCATGAAGGCGATCTGCACCAGGCGACCCGACCGCCGCAACGCACGCAGGTTCCGGCTGGCATAGGGCGCCCCGACCATGTCGAGCACCACGTCGACACCGCGCCCATCGGTCAGGCGTTTGATCTCGTCAAGGAAATCCTGCTCGCGATACTGGATTGCCGCGGTCGCGCCGAGTCCCACACAGGCCTCGCACTTCGCGGCCGAACCGGCCGTGACATAGACGGTCGCACCGTGCTGCCGGGCCATCTGGATCGCGGCGACACCGATTCCCGATGTCCCGCCATGGATCAGGACCGATTCGCCCGGCGCCAGCCGCCCGAGGTCGAACAGGTTGGCCCAGACGGTGAAATAGGTCTCCGGCAACGAGGCCGCCTCGATCGCGCTGAACCCTTCCGGCCAAGGCAGGCACTGCGCCGCCGGAACCGCGACGTATTCCGCATAGGCGCCGCCATTGCACAAGGCTGTCACCCTGTCACCGACCGCCCAGCGGTCAACGCCGGTGCCGCAGGCGGCGATCGTCCCGGCGGCCTCAAGCCCGAGGATCGGGCTCGCGCCCGGCGGCGGCGGATAGGCGCCCTTGCGCTGCTGGATATCCGGCCGGTTCACCCCGGCAGCGGCGACCCGGATCAGAACCTCGCCCTCGCGCGGCGCCGGGACGGGGCCGGTCGCGAACGACAAGACCTCGGGACCGCCGGGTTGCTCGAACGTGACATGCTCCATGGTCGCGGGATGGCTCATCGGATGTCTCCTTGATTGGCGGCTGGATTTCGGGGGCATGGCACGGCGTCGGCGGCGCCTATCCGGCCATGTCTCTCACCTATATATATGAGCCATGATCGATCAACCGCATCGCCCTGCTTGCGCGTGACCCGCCCGCTCTCCCGCCGCGGCGTGATTGCCGGCATCGGCCTTGCGGGATTTGGCCTCCGGCCGGCGGTGGCGGCAAAGCCGCTTGTGGCCAACGGGACACGCCGCCGCCTGCTGATCGGCACGCTGTTCCCCGAAACCGGCCCGCAGACGCTGCTCGGCGATGAGGCGTGGCGCGGCGTGGCACTCGCCATTGATGCCGCCCGCACCAGGATCGACGCGGATATCGAAGTGATACGAGCCAATGCGGCTGACCCCGACGCTTCCATCCAGGCCATGATCCGCAAGGCCGGAAAGGCTCCGTCGATCGACATGATCCTTGGCAGCCAATCCTCCACCGCGTCCTTCGCCGCGACCGCCGCCGCCGAGCTCGCCGGGATTCCCTATGTCGAACTCGACGCACCCGCCGCCGGCATCACCATGCGCAATTTCCGGATCTTGCGGCGGACTTGCACAACAACCGCGGCCTTCACCGCGGCCACCGAAGCGGCGATTGCGCGGATCCTGGCGCCCGGGTGGAACACCACCGCCGCGCGCCTGCGCATTGCCCTGCTGTTCGATATCGGCGCCACCGACGGCTCCTTTGCCGGTATCCTGCTCGCGGGCTTGCGGCAGGAGGGCCTCCCGGTGACGCTCAGCATGGCCCATGCCACGACCGCACCTGATCTCGACGAGGAGGTGGGGCGCATGCGGGATGCCCGGATCGACCTGCTGATCCATGCCGGGCGGACCGATCATGTCCTGCTGCTCTACCAGGCGATGCAGGAGGCGCGCTGGCGTCCCCGCATGATCATCGGCACGGGGCCAGGCTACGGGCTTGCCGAAATCGGCCAGACCCTTGGCGGGGCGATCGACAATACGATGGTGATCGGCAACCCGCTCTACGGCCCGGCCGCCGCCGGAATCGCTGCTGCCTATCAGGCGCGCTACGCCGCCCCGCCGCGCGGCGCCGCCAGCCTGACCACCCATGTCGGCACGACAATCGCCATCGAGGCCTGGCGACGGCGGCAAAAGCTGCCAGCGGCGCTCTCGGCCATCAACCTGCCGCGCGGAAGCCTGCCAAACGGCTGGGGCATCAAATTCGATTCGCGCGGCCAGAACCAGGCAAGCTTCGTCACGCTGCAGCAATGGCGCAACGGCGCGCTCGTGACCATCGATCCGAAAATCCCCGGCGCGGCAAAGCCGGTCCTCACGTTCTAGAGCACTTTCCGATCCTTCCGGATCGGATGTAGTGCTCTATCTTTTTGATAAATAGAGCATCTTTATCCGATCAGATGATTCCATCTGATCGGATGATGCTCTAGAGCACGTCACCCGACCCGGATGGATCGGACGACGCGCTCTATCCCGTTGATAATGAAAGCATCTTTATCCGATCAGATGATCCCATCTGATCGGTTGATGTTCTAGGATCCCGGTGCGACCGGCGGCTGCGCCGCGAAATAGGCCGCAACAGCCTTGATCTGGGCCGGGCTGAGCATGTCGGCGATGTTCTGCATGAGATGCGTGTTGCCCTCGTGCCGGGCGCCGCCCTGCCATGCCTTCAATTGCGCCTCGAGATAGTTCACCGGCTGACCGGCGAGCCGGGGGAATTCCGGCTCCAGGCCCCGCCCGCCAGCGCCGTGGCAGGAATCGCAGGCCGGGATCGCGTGGTCGGTACCGGCGCCGACGCCGTGGATCGCGAGGGTCTCGCCGACATTGTCCTTCGGGGCCGCCGGCAGCGAGGCCGGTGCGACCACCGGCAGGCCGTGATAATATTCGGCAATCGCCTTGCGCTGGGCCGCGTTCAGCCCCCCCGCGAAGCTGCTCATCATGCCGTTTCGCCTTGTGCCGTGCTTGAAGGCGTAAAGCTGTTGTTCGAGGTAGTTCACGGGTTGCCCGGCGAGTGCCGGAAACCCGGCCGCCGGATTGCCCATGCCGTTCTGGGCGTGGCAGCCGGCGCATTGCGCCGCCTCGGGCGGCGGGGCGGCCTGAGCCACCCCGAAACCGGCCAACAATGCGATTACCGCCAGCACACCACTTTTCCGAATCATGTCCATCCAGTCCTGAATTACCGATATCGTATGCTTTTCGTAGTCTTAAACCGTTGGCGCGCCGCGTTCCATACGGCAAGCGGGCGGAACCGATGCCGGCACCTTCCCATCAACGCGGACGAGGGAAAAATCGGTGCATCCCGGCCCATCGATCTGCCCGGCCATCGCCCCGCCCGCGCCGTCGATGCGGCCGCGCAGCCCCACCCAGACGAAATGTTGCGGCCGAAGCAGCCACATTGTCGGCCTCAAGGCAAGATGGCCGGACGCCGCGTCATAACGGCCGGCCATGGAGAAGCAGCCCGGCGGCACGTGAGGATTGCCTACGAGAGCATGGAAAAAGAACAGCGCCCGAACCTTGCCGGGCCCGGCCGGCGTAATCGTCAGGTCCAGCGCCGTGTTGCCCTGCGCGCAATGATAATGGCCCGACCACCTGCCGGTCGGCGCGGCGAGGATGCGGCCGGGCCCGATGGTTCCGGCCAGCGCGCCGGCAAGGACAACAGCCCGCAACACGACATGGCGGCGGCGGATCACGACGGCGCGCCCGCAATCGTGGCCCGGACGATCGACGGGGTAAGCACCTGCGGCAGAACCACCGGTGCGGCGTGTCCGGGTGGGTAATAGACATAGATCGGCACGCCATCCCGCCCGTGCGCGGCAAGGAAGCGGGTGATCGCGGGATCGCGCCGGGTCCAGTCGCCGACCATGAGCGTCACGTGCCGTGCCGCGAACAGGCGCTGCATCGCGCGCGGCGCCAGCGCCACCCGCTCGTTCACCTGGCAGGTGATGCACCAGGCGGCCGTCATGTCGACGAACACGGGCTGACCAACCTGGCGCAGCGCCGCGAGCTTCGCCGGGGAATAAGGCACGGCGCTGCGCGGCACAGCACCGGCCAGCGCGGCAGACCCTGTCGCATCGGCGGGTACGACCTGGGGCAGGAGCAGCACCGCCCCGATCACCGCGAGAACCGCGAACCCACGGAGGAGAAGTCCCTGGAAGCGCAGCAGCCAGAGCGCGAAGCCGATCAGCAGCGCGCCGGCGCCGACGATCAGCACGCCTGACGATCCGGCCTCGACCGACATCACCCAGAGCAGCCAGACCGCGGTGCCGAACATCGGGAACGCAAGGACCTGCCGCAGGGTCACCATCCACGGTCCGGGCCGCGGCAAAATCCGGCCGATCGCGGGGGCTGCCGCCAGCACCACGAAGGGCAGGCCGATGCCAAGCCCGAGGGACGCGAATATGCTCAGCCCGAGGATAACGGGTGCGGCCAGCGCCGCGGCCAGCGCGCCGCCCATGAACGGCGCCGTGCACGGCGTGGCAACCGCGACGGCGAGCAGCCCGGTTGCGAAACTGCCGAGCACGCCGCCATGGCGCGCCATCCCGGCGCCGAGGCGCTCGAGCCCGGAAATCTCGAACAGGCCGGCAAAGTTCAGCCCGATCGCAAAGACGATCCAGGCCATCACGGCGATGAAGACCGGCGACTGGAACTGGAAGCCCCACCCCAGCGCCTCGCCGCCGGCGCGCAAGGCCAGCAGCCCGCTGCCGAGCAGCAGCATCGCGGCGACGGTGCCTGCCGCATAGGCCAGCGCCTCGCGCCGGGCGAGCGGGCGGTCGTCATGGCCGAGCCGGGCCAGGGCCAGCGCCTTGATCGCCAGCACCGGAAACACGCAGGGCATCAGGTTGAGGATCAGCCCGGCCAGCACCGCAGCACCGAGCCAGACGATCCAGGGCGTGCCGGCAAGCGGCGGCGGTGCAGCGCCCGGCGCGGCGTGCAGCGTCAGCGCCTGCATCCGGCCCGAGGGATCGGTGATCTCGATCACGCCGGCGGCCGCGGTCATCGGCGGATGCGCGGGTTTGAGCCGGAGGGTGAAGCCGTTGCGCACGAAACCGAGGCGCTGCGGCGCCGCGTTGACGATGACGGTGGAATCGTAGGGATAGAAATGCGCGCGCTTCACCACGCCGCGGCCAAGGCCGACGCCGGTGACGGCGAGGGTGCCATCCGGCGCGATGCGCGCGCGATAGGGCAAGGGACGCGGCAGCGCCGCATGCGCGGCACGGAACAGCGCAGCCTCGGCCGACGGACCACCTGCAAGGGCGAGATGGAAACTGCCGTGCTCGGGCACGCAGAGCTTGGGATTGCAGACCAGCCAGTCGGCCTTCGCGTCGATCGCCGAAACACCCGCTCGCGGCAGCGTCACGGTAAAGGGCAGCAGCACCGTGCCGCTCTCGATATAATCGCCAACCCCGCCGCCGGCGACCAGCCAGTGCGGCGGCGGAAAGGCGAACGGGCCGGACTTCGCCCCCGCCGGTGCGGCGATCGACACGGTTGGGGCCTGCCCTGCATCGCCCGGATCGGACCAGTAGATGTGCCAGTCCGGCTTCAGCTGGAACAGCAGGCCGAGCGTGATCGTCCCGGAAGTCGGCGCGTTCGTGGCGGAGACGAGCGTGACCTCGGCGCGCGGCGAGGTAATCACGTTGCTGCGCGCCGCCCGCGCCGGGGCGATGGCTGCAAGGGCCAGAAACAGGCCGGCCAGAACGGGCAGAAGGCGTCTCATCGGCGCAATATCGCATATCGGGCGGTTCGGTGCTAACCGCCCGCCTCATGGACGAACTGCCGGTTGCCGCCATCCTGCCCGATCTCCGCGCGAGCCTCGCGCGATCGGCCAATGCAATCCTCGTCGCCCCGCCCGGCGCGGGCAAGACCAGCCTGGTGCCGCAGGCGCTGCTGGCGGCGGACTGGCTGGGCGGACAAAAGATCGTGATGCTCGAACCAAGGCGGCTCGCCGCCCGCGCCGCGGCGGAACGGATCGCGCAGCTGATCGGCGAGGCGCCGGGCGGCACGGTCGGCTATCGCACGCGGCTTGAGTCCGTGACCGGCCCGACGACGCGGATCGAGGTGATCACCGAGGGGCTGCTGACCCGCCGGCTGCTGACCGATCCCGGGCTCGATGGCATCGGTTGCGTGATTTTCGACGAGATTCACGAGCGCAGCCTCGAAGCCGATCTCGCCCTCGCCCTCACGCTCGACCTGCAGCGTGGTCTGCGGCCGGAGCTGCGGATCCTTGCAATGTCCGCCACCGCCGACATCGCGACCCTGACCGCGCTGCTGGACGCGCCGGTGATCGAGAGCGCGGGACGGGTCTATCCGGTGACGACCGAATTCGCCGCGCGCGACCTTGCCGATGCGCGGGATCTGCCGGCGGCACTGGCCCGCGCGGTGCGCGGCGCGCTGGCAGCGCATCGGGGCGACATTCTCGCCTTCCTGCCCGGTGTTGGCGAAATCCGCCGCGCCGCCGCGGCGCTGGAGGGCGCGCCGGCCGCGATCCTGCCGCTCTATGGCGACCTGCCGCCGGCGGAACAGGCACGGGTGCTGGCCCCTTCGAGCCAGCGGCGCGTCATTCTCGCGACCAGCATCGCGGAAACGTCGCTCACCGTGCCGGGGGTGCGCGTGGTGGTGGATGGCGGGTTCCGCAGGGCGCCGGAATTCGATACCGGCCGGGCGCTCACCCGCCTCGTCACGCGGCGGATCAGCCGGGCGGCGTCCACCCAGCGCGCCGGGCGCGCCGGGCGCGAGGCGCCGGGGGTCGCGATCCGGCTATGGACCGAGGCGCTGCATCGCGGCCTGCCGGAATTCGACCCGCCGGAAATCGCCGCCGCCGAGCTTTCCGGGCTGGTGCTGGCCTGCGTCGCCTGGGGTGCGGACGCGGCGGCGCTGCCCTTTCCCGAGCCGCCGCCGCCCGGCGCGCTGGCGCAGGCGCGCACCCTGCTCACCGATCTCGGCGCGCTCGATGCCACAGGGCGGATCAGCGCGGTCGGGCGGCGGATGGCCGAACTCGGCGCCGCCCCGCGCCTTGCGGCGATGATGCTGGCTGCCGATGGCGCGGCGGAGGCGGCGCTGGCCGCCGACCTCGCGGCCCTGCTCGAGGAGCGCGACCCGCTGCGCGAGGCGGGCAGCGCCGATATCGCGCTCCGGCTCGACGCGATCGCCGGGCGCGGCGGCGGCGATCGCGGGGCGATCGCGCGGATCCGCCAGGCGGCGGGCACCTATCGCGCGCGGCTCGGCCTGCGGCGGGATACGCAAGCGGGCGGCGATCCCGCCATGCTGATCGCCGCCGGCTTTCCCGACCGGATCGGCGTGCGCCGCGGCGAGCCGGGCAGTTTCCGGCTCAGCGAGGGGGGCGGCGCCAAACTCGATCCGGCCGACCCGCTGGCGCGCGCGCAGATGCTCGCCGTCGCCGCGCTGGGTGGGCGGGGCGCGCCGAAGATCGGGCTCGCGGCACCGATCAGCGTCGAGACGATCGAGGAGCGACTCGCCGCCCGCATCGTCACCACGCGGGAGATCGGGCTCGATGGCACCGGCGGCACGGTGATGGCGCGGGAGCGACGACGCTTCGGCGCGCTGGTGCTCGCCGAGCGCAGCACGCCGGCATCGCCCGCGGAGATCGAGGCGGCATTGCGCGCGGCAATTCGCGAGAAGCCGGGCCTGCTCGGCTGGAGCGACGGGGTGCGGCAGTTGCAGGCCCGCGTGGCGCTGATGCGGGAGATCGAGCCGGAGGGCTGGCCCGACCTGTCCGACGAGGCGTTGCGGGCGGATTTCGAGACCTGGCTGTTTCCCTATCTCGCCGGGATGAGCCGGCTGAAGGAGGCGGCGGCGCTCGACCTGCTCGCCATCCTGCATGACCATCTCGGCCATGAGCGCGTCCGCGCGCTGGATTCGGCCCTGCCGCCGCGGATCGAGGCGCCGGGAGGTGAAGTGCCGATCGACTATACCGTCCCGGTGCCGGTGGCGGCGGCGCGGGCGCAGGCCTTCTACGGCAGCGACGCGACGCCGCGCCTCGCCGGCGGAGCGGTGAAATTGCAGATCGCGCTGCTCTCGCCGGCCGGGCGGCCGATCGCGGTGACCGGGGATCTCGCCGATTTCTGGCGGCGCGGCTGGGCGGATGCGCGCAAGGACATGCGCGGCCGTTACCCCAAGCATGAGTGGCCGGAAGAGCCGTGGCGCGCACCGGCAAGGCCGCGCGGGCGGCGATAGGCACCTGCCGCCGAGGAACAGGAGAGGCGGCTGGCGCGGCGCCGGAACGGCGGTTAGGATTTCAATCTCACCTCTCGGGGCATCGGTCATGCGCTTTTGCCGGGTGCGGCGATCTGGGCTGAAGCTGGCGATCGGGATTCTGCTTGCCGCCATGACGTGCGCGCGAGCGGCGGCGCCGGCGCGGCGTCCCGCCTTCCCGCTCGCCAGCGAGGCCGCGATCTTCAACCATGTCGGCCACCGCTTCACCGTGTTCCGCTTCCGCGACGATCCGCTGATCGTCGTGATCGACTGCCCGGACCTCGAAGCGCAGGGGCTGATGTTCGACCGTATCGCAGCACTGATCGAGAAGGCCGCGACGCCGCGGGACAGGGTGCTGGACGAGGCGGCCTTCCACCGGGCGCTGGCGGCGGCGAACCTGTCGGTGGCGACGTATTATTACGGTAACGACTATCCGGCTGCGGCCTTGCGCCGCTTCTACCGCCTTGCCGGGGCCGAGCGCGTGACGCTGACGAAGCAGGAACGCCGGCTGGAGCAGATCGCGCGGGAGGAGGGCTTTCTCCGGCCGGGGGCCAACGGCGCGGTGATTTCGATTCCCCAGGCGGCGGGAAGCCGGCGCGTCGGCTGGCAGACCCGCGCGGTCATTCTCCGCCACGAACTGGCGCATGGCGCCTATTTCACCCTTCCGGCCTATCGCGCCTATGTCCACCATTTCTACGATACCGCCATGACCGCGCGGGAGCAGGCGGCCTTTCGCGGGTTTCTGGTCGCCTCCGGCTACGATCCCGCCGATCGCGACCTGATCGTGAACGAGACGATCGCCTACATGGTCTTCACCCGCGATCCGAATTTTTTCGCAGCTGCGACCGTGGGGCTGAGCGCGGCGCGGCTGGCCTCGCTGCGGCGTCGGTTTGTCGGCGGCATGCCACATTTCTGGCTCCGCCGGATGGCCAGCGCCCCCCTGCCCGCGCATCACGCGCCCCCCTTGCCGGGCGCGTCCGGAACAGGCAGTTTCCGTGACCGATAATCAATCAACCGACGGGGAAGGACCGGGAATTTCATGAACGGCGCGGAAAGTCTTGTGCATACGCTGATTGCGTGCGGCATCGATACGGTTTTTGCCAACCCCGGCACCAGCGAGATGCATTTCGTCGCGGCGCTGGACCGGATTCCCGGGATCAACTGCGTTCTCTGCCTCGATGAGACGGTGGTGTCCGGCGCCGCCGACATGTACTGGCGCACCAAGGGGCGGCCGGCGGCGACGCTGCTGCATTGCGGCCCCGGCCTCGCCAACGCGCTCGCCAACCTGCACAACGCCCGGCGCGGCCGCTCGGGCATCGTCAACATCGTGGGCGACCAGGCGACCTATCACCGCCCGCTGGACGCACCGCTGACCGCCGATACCGAAGGCTGGGCGCGGCCGGTCTCCGGCTGGGTGCGGACGGCGATGACCGCCGAGGCGGTCGGGCGGGACGCCGCCGACGCGGTGGCCGCCGCACGCACCGGCACGATCGCGACGCTGATCCTGCCGGCGGATACGGCCTGGACCGAGGGCGGTGTGGTCGGGACGCCGCAGCCGGTTCCGCCGCGCCCCTCCGCCGAGACCGCCGCCATCGATGCCGCCGCCGACGTGCTGCGCTCGGGCGAGACGGCGCTGATGCTGCTCGGCGGGCGGACGCTGACCGACGCCACGCTGCGGATCGTCACCGCCATCGCGCAGACGACCGGCGCGAAGATGCTGGCCGAGATGTTCAACGCGCGGATGGAGCGCGGCCAGGGGCGGCCGCCGATCGAGCGCATCCCCTACCAGATCGACGCCGCGGTGCACTCGCTGGAGGGCATCCGCCACCTGATCCTGGTCGAGGCGAAGCCGCCGGTCGGGTTCTTCGCCTATCCGGGCAAGAAGGGCCGGCTCTGGCCGGATGACTGCACGGTGCATACGCTGGCGGATATCGGCCAGGATGGTGCTGCGGCGTTGCAGGCACTGGCCGAGCGCGTCGGCGCCGGCACGCCGGACATCGCGGTCACGCCGCGCCCCGCACCGGCGACCGAGGCGATCGCGCCGGAGACGGTGGCGACCTCGCTCGCCGCCCTGCTGCCGGATGACAGTATCGTGGTCGATGAGGGGATTTCCTTCGGCCGCGGCTTCTCCCGCTTTACCCATGGCGCCGCCCCGCATCTGTGGCTGCAGGTGCCGGGCGGAGCGATCGGCGGCGGCCTGCCGGGCGCGGTGGGTGCTGCGATCGGCTCCGGCCGGCGGGTGCTCGCGATCCAGGCGGACGGCTCGGCGATGTACAGCATCACCGCGCTGTGGACGATGGCGCGCTGCAATCTCGACGTGACCGTGGTGATCCTGGCCAACCGGAAATACGCGATCCTGCTGCACGAATACGCCAATGTCGGCGCCAATCCCGGGCGGACCGCGATGGACATGCTCGATCTCGGCCATCCGGATATCGACTTCGTGCGCCTTGCCGAGGGCATGGGGGTTGCCGCGGCGCAGGCGGACAGCATGGAAAAGCTCAATGCGCTGATGGCGGCGAGCTTCGAGCGCAAGGGACCGTTCCTGATCGAACTGCTGACCTGAGGCGTTCATAACCGGCGGCATCTGACCGCCGGGCGGGCGGTCCGTCCTGACACAAGACGACTACACAGGACGCAGCATGGCGAGTTCCACGGTTCAAGGTCGGTCAAATTCCCGCTGGTGGGCGGCGGCACGACGACGACTGGCCGCGATCACCGTCGATGCGCCGATGCATGTCCGGGCCCTGGTGCGGACCGACGAGATCTGGCTCGCGGCGATTGCCGTCGTGGTCGGCGTTTTCTCGGGGTTCTGCGTCTTCCTGATGGATTTCCTGAGCCACCACTTCCATTTCTGGTTCTTCGCCCTGCCGAAGCTCGGCGAGGGCCTCTCGCAGCAGACGCATATCGACCCGATGCGCGCGATCTTCGTGCCGATCCTGGGCGGCGCGGCACTGGGGTCGGTCGCTTGGATTCTCGGCAAGTATCGCATCACCAACATCGTCGACCCGGTCGAGGCGAATGCGCTTTACGGCGGCAAGATGTCGCTGCGCGATTCCTTCATCGTGGCGATGCAGACCTCGTTTTCCAACGGCGTCGGCGGCTCGGTGGGCCAGGAAGCCGGCTATGCGCAGTTCGGCGGCGGCATCGCCTCATGGATCGGCCAGCATCTGCGGCTGCGGCGCAACGACCTGCGCGTGCTGGTGGGCTGCGGCGCCGGGGCGGCGATCGGCGGCGCGTTCAACGCCCCGCTCTGCGGCGCGTTCTATGGAATCGAACTCGTCATCGGCACCTATTCCCTGCCGACCCTGACCATGGTCGTCATCGCCTCGCTCTCCGGCACGCTGACCACGGAACTGCTGATGGATGGCGGCGTGCGGCCGCTCGATGTCGTGCTGCCGACCCATACGCCGGGCTATGCCTACCCGCTCGCGGTGCTGCTCGGCATCATCGCGGGGTTTGTCGGCATCGCGATCATGCGGACGGTGACCTCGCTGGAAGCGGTGTTCCGGCGCACCGGCGTGCCGGTCTGGCTTCGGCCGATGATCGGCGGCGTCGTTGTCGGGCTGCTGGGCAGCATCACGCCCAAGGTGATGGCCTCGGGCAATTCATCGCTGCACACCCAGCTCGCCGTGATCTATCCGTTCATGCTCGCGGTGGCGCTGCTGGTGATGAAATCGACCGCCTCGGCCTTCTCCATCGCGACCGGCTTCCGCGGCGGCCTGTTCTTCGCCGCGCTGTTCATGGGATCGCTGCTCGGCCGCGCCTATGGCGATGTCGCGGTGTTGCTGCCCGTGGCGCATGGCGTGCCGATCGGCTTCTATGCCGTGGTCGGCATGGCGGCGCTGGCCACCGCGATCGTCAGCGGCACCATGACGATGACCTTCCTCACCCTCGAGAGCACCAACAATTTCAGCATCACCATCGCCGTCCTGATGGCCGCGATCGCCGCATCGCTCACGGTTCGCCGCTTTTTCGGCTATTCGTTCACCACCTGGCGCTTCCATCTGCGCGGCGAGACGATCCGCAGCGCTGTCGATATTGGCTGGATCCACAATCTGACGGTCGGGCGGATGATGCGCCGCAACCAGTACGTCACCCAGGAGACCAGCGAAATCGTTGAGTTCAAGGCCGAGTTCCCGCTCGGCCGGACGCAGTATGTCGTCGTGCTCGACGAGAACCAGCGCTATGCCGGGCTTGCCTATCCCTCGGAGGTGCACGCGCCGGATGCCGCGGCCGAGGAGTCGATCCAGCCCCTCGTTCGCCATCGTGACGATTTTCTCACGCCGCAGGCGACGGTGAAGGAAGCGATCCGGGCCTTCGAGAAGGCGGAATGCGATGTTCTGGCGGTGATCGACGGCGAAGAGAGCCGTCAGGTGCTCGGCGTCCTCACCGAACAATATGCCCTCCGCCGCTACAGCGAGGAGCTGGATCAGCGGCGGCGGGAGCTTTCGGGCGAATAGGCGCCGCGCTCAGAAATCGGAGCAGCGGCCGTTGCGTTCCCAATCGCCATAACGGGTCGGTTCGGGGCCTTTCGGGCCGCCGATTTCCTTCGGCCAGGGCTTTGCCGCAGCGGTATCCGGGGTTGCCGCCGGAGCGTCGCTCGCGGTCGCGGTGGTGGTGCCGGCAGGTTCGGCCTGGGTGCTTTCGGTCTGATCGGTCATGAGCCGGATTTGGCCCCTTCCGCGTTACCCGGCAAGGGGGACTTGCCACCATTCGATTCCAGCACCGCCGCCTCGCGCAGCCGCTGCTCGGCAAGCGGCCGCCAGGGCGCCGTGGCCGGTGCTGCGGCCATGGCCTTGCGGAACAGCGCCGCGGCATCCGGCGTGACATGGCCCACGGCCTCGCTCTCCGCCTCGGCCGTCTCGGCGGCGAGGGTGGGATCGAACTTCATGGCGAGCGCCATTTTCCAGGCCTGCACCGCGGGAGCAAGCTTGTTCTGGCTCACCAGCGCCTGGCCGAGCAGCAGATATCCCTGCCGCGCCTCCGGACTGCCGGGCGGCAGGCTGGCGAGTTTCTGCCTGAGTTGCTCGATCAGCGCATTGTCCCGC
Organism: Acidiphilium sp. 20-67-58; assembly: GCF_002255515.1. Classification (NCBI taxonomy): domain Bacteria; kingdom Pseudomonadati; phylum Pseudomonadota; class Alphaproteobacteria; order Acetobacterales; family Acidocellaceae; genus Acidiphilium; species Acidiphilium sp. 20-67-58. The sequence goes on from NZ_NCAS01000021.1 coordinate 38,463, forward strand.
TTCGCGGCTTGATCGCGCTGGCGGATCACGCTGGCATGCGGCTCCGAGGGCACGAGAGGCAGCCCCGAGGGGATGAACAGCGCCACCGCCGCGACCGGTATGGCGACGAAGGTCGCGATCAACACACCGCGCGCGGCGCGGTTGGCTTCCGGCTCGGGAATCTGGTCGGCGGCGAGGAGCCGGCGCTGCACTTCGAGCCGCGCCGCCTTGTATTCCTCCTCCGGCAGACGGCCTTCCTCACGATCCCGGTCGATTTCCTCGAGCTGGGAGCGATGCAGGGCCATGGCGGTCTCCCGCCGGTAACGGATCGTGCCCTGGCGCAGCCACACGACCAGGAGCGGCGCGATCGCCACGGCGGCCAGCACCGCCATCCAGAGCCAGATCAAGACAGGAGTTCCTTCAGCCGGTCAGTTTCTTCCGGCGATAATGGCGGGGGGGTTGCCCGCCGGCGGCGGCGCGCGACCAGCAGCACCGCAAGCCCGATGATCGCGGCAATGCCCGGCGAGAGCCAGAGCAGCCAGGTTTCCGGGCGGAACGGCGGCTTGAGCAGCACATAGATGCCGTAACGCTTGACCATGAACGCGATGATCTGGCGATTGCTGTCCCCCGCGGCGACGCGGTGGCGGATGATGGTGCGGAACTGCTTGGCCAGCCCGGCCCGCGAATTCTCGACTGTTTCGTTCTGGCAGACCAGGCAGCGCAGCTTGTTGCCGATCGCCTCGGCGCGTTCCTCCTGGGCGAAGGTGAGCTTCACGCCGTCGCGGGTGATGCTGGTCGGGTGATCGCCGCCCGCCGATGGCGCCGGCGCCGGCGCGGCGGGAGATGCCATCGCCGTGCCGCAGGCAAGAGCCAGTCCGGCGACGAGCAGGACGAGCCAGCGCCTCATGCCAGCCTCCGCAGCGCGGGGCGGAGCTGATCGTCGATCACCTCGGGCACCAGCGGCGCCGCGACATGCCACACCACCTTTCCGCCCGGGGCGATCAGGAAACTCTCCGGCACGCCATAGACGCCCCAGTTGATCGCCGTCCGCCCCGAGGGATCGGCCGCGAGGCGGGCATAGGGGTTGCCGTATTTCGCAAGGTAGAGGCCGATGGCCTCGGGCTTGTCCTGATAGGCGATCCCCCAGATGTCGACGCCGGATTTCGCCAGCCGGTCGAGATAGGGAGCCTCGCCGGCGCAGGGAACGCACCAGGAGGCGAAGAAATTCACCAGAACCGGGCGCGTCTGCGCGGCGAGCAGCTTCTTGTCGAACCCCTCCTTGCCATCCACCCCGGTCAGGGTGAAATCCGGCACGTCGTGCCCGACCAGCGGGTTGTCGAAGGCCTGCGGGTTGTAGCTGCCGGTCTGCATCCGGCGGAGCAGTTCATAGAAGCCGACCCCGCCCACGCCCACGACGAGCAGCGGCAGTCCGAACATCATGCGGCGCGACAGGCTCATCGGTCGGGATCAGACCGTGGCCGAGCCGGAAGGCCGACGCAGCCGGCTTCGCACCGGCGCACCGACGCGGAACCGCCGGTCGGTCAGCGAGATCGCGCCGCCAAGCGCCATGATGAGGCCGCCGAGCCAGATTTCCGGCGCGAGCGGATGGATGTTGAAGCGGAATTCGCCGCCGCCGCTGTTGTTGTCACCGGCGAAGGTGGCGAAGAGATTGCGAACGCCGTTGCTGCGGATCGCAGCGGCCACCGTCTTGACCTTCTGGTCGGTGAAATACCGCGTCTCGGGGTGCAGGATCTGGACCAGATGCCCGTTGCGCGACACCTCGATCGTCGCGTCGCGGGCGCTGTAGTTCGGCCCGGTTGCCGGCTTGATCGCGATCAGCTTCCAGTTGTAGCCGCCAAGATCGATCGACTGGCCGGGGTTGAGCACGCGGATCGTATGCGTCTGCAACGACATGCCGGCGATGCCGAGCACGGCGATCCCGAAGCCGAGATGCCCGAGCGAGGCGCCGATGGCGGCCCGCGGGATGGTGAACAGCCGCATGAAGGACTGGCCAAGCGGAATCCGGAACAGGCGGACCCGCTCCGCGAGATCGACCAGCGCGCCCATCACCACCCAGACCGCGCCAGCGAGCCCGAGCGCCGCGACGAAATGCCCGCGCAGGATGAAGGCGCCGAAGACGACGAGTGCGAGAACCGCCACGAACCACAGCTTGGTCAGCGCCGGCAGCAGCGCCGCGCGCTTCCACGACAGCATCGGCCCGACCGCCATCGCCAGGATCAGCGGCGCGGTGAGCGGCAGGACGGCCTGGTCGTAGAACGGCGCGCCCACCGAGATCTGCCGGTTGAACAGCAGCGCGAGAAAAGGCGGATACATCGTGCCGGTGAAGACGACGGCGGCGATGATGCAGAGGAATATGTTGTTCAGGATCAGCGCGCCCTCGCGCGAGACCGGCGCGAAAACCCCGCTCGCCGCCAGAACCGGCGCGCGGAAGGCAAACAGCAGCAGCGAGCCGCCGATGGTCAGCGCGAGCAGCACGAGGATGAACAGCCCCTGATCCGGCGAGGCGGAAAACGCGTGCACCGAGTTGAGCAGGCCCGAGCGGACGAGGAAGGTGCCGCACAGGCTGAGCGAGAAGGTGGCGATGGCGAGCAGCACCGACCAGGTCTTCAGCGCCTCGCGCTTCTCCACCACGATGGCGGAATGGATCAGCGCCGTGCCGGTCAGCCAGGGCAGCAAGGCAACGTTCTCGACCGGATCCCAGAACCAGAACCCGCCCCAGCCCAGCGTGTAATACGACCAGAGCGAGCCGAAGCAGATGCCGCAGGTCAGGAACAGCCAGGAGACAAGCGCCCAGGGCCGCACCCAGCGCCCCCAGGCGGCATCGACCCGCCCTTCGATCAGGGCGGCAACGGCGAAGGCGAAGGCAATCGAGAAGCCGACATAGCCGGTGTAGAGAATCGGCGGATGCACGGCGAGGCCGGGATCCTGCAGGATCGGGTTGACGCCCGCGCCATGCAGCGGCGGCGGCCAGATCCGCGCGAACGGGTTGGAGACGGCGATAACGAAAGCCATGAACCCGCCGGACACGAGGCCGAGCACACCGAGCACGCGCGAGCGCAGGCTGGTGGGTATGCTGTTGCCGAAAATGCCGACGGTCGCGCCACACAGCGAGAGGATCAGGCACCAGAGCAGGATCGACCCGTCATGGTTTCCCCAGGTACCGGTGATCCGGTAGAAGAGCGGCGTCGTCGATGATGAATATTCCGCGACATTGCGTACCGTGAAGTCCGACACCACGCCGGCCCAGACCAGCGCGAGGAAGGACAGGCCCAGCATGACGAACTGGCCGATCGCCAGCGCGGGTGCGGCACGAAGGATCTGCCGGTCGCGCAGCATTGGCCCGGCGATGCCGACCACAGATTGCGCAACGGCGATGGCCAGAGCCAGCGCAAGCGCGAAATTGCCGAGGGTGGGGATCATTGTGCGGCTCCTGCGGTCGGCTCAGCCATTGCTGGACGCCTCGATCTGGGCGGGCGACTTGTCGTCCCAGGCGCCGGCATCGGGCGGCGGGCCGAATTTCGGGTTCCACTTGCCGGCCTTGCGCAGCGCCATCTCGACATCGCGGGGCATGTAATCGGCACCGTGCTTGGCGAGCACGGTGGAGGCGAGGAATTCACGATCGCCCTCGCTCATCGCGCCGATCGTGACCACGCCCTGCCCCTGGCGGAACAGTCCGGGCAGCACGCCGGTATAGACCACCGGGATCGAGGCGCTGCCATCGGTGATGCGGAACGTGGTATAGGGCGCGCCGTTGCGGGTGCCCATCACCACGGTGTTCGCCTGCACGATGCCGCCGAGGCGGAATACCTGCCCGGCCGGCGGATGGCGCGCGGCGACCTGCTGCGGCGACATGAAGAACGAGAGGCTGGAGCGGAAGGCGACCAGCATCAGCGCCACCGCGGTGGACAGACCGAGACCGCAGGCGACCACGATCCAGAGACGGCGTTTCTTGCGGCTCATCATGACGCGGCACTCCCCGACTCGCCACGCCCGCGCGGCTCCACCGCAGCCAGCCTGCGCCTTGCCGCGCGGTAGCGGAAGAACGTGGTCAGGGAGAGAATGCCGATGATCGCAAGGGCGGCGCCATAGCTGCCGACCACGTAAGGCAGGGTGTTCTTCACCATCGTATCAGTTCCCCGAGCGCTCCGCGCGTGCGAGCAGCAGCGCCCGCGCGCGGTTTTCCATGATACCGCTCGAAATGCGTGCGAGGGACATGGCAATGAAGGCGAGATAGAAGCCCAAGGTGGAAATCAGCAGCGGATACAGCATCGTGACGTAGATCTTGGATGGGCCTGTGAGAGTGATCGAGTTGCCCTGGTGGAGCGAATTCCACCAGTACACGCTGAACACGATGATGGGCAGGTTGATCGCGCCGACAAGGCCGAGGATCGCGGCGGCGCGATATCCGTGCTGCGGATTGTCGAACGCGCGGATCAGCGCCATGTGGCCGAGATAGAGAAAGAACAGGATCAGCACCGAGGTCAGCCGCGCATCCCACACCCAGTAGGTGCCCCATTCCGGCTCGCCCCAGAGCGATCCGGTAATCAGGCAGAGCCCGGTAAAGCCGGCGCCGACCGGCCCCATCTCCTTCGCCGCGATATCGGCCAGCGGATGCCGCCAGACGATCGAGAGCAGCGAGCAGATGGCCAGCGCCGCATAGCCGTTCATCGCCACCCAGGCCGCGGGAACGTGGACATACATGATGCGCGAGGCGATGCCCTGCTGCCAGTCCGCCGGGGCGAAGGCGAACCCCCAGACCAGCCCGACGGTGCAGACGATCAGCGCCGACCAGCCGATCCAGGGGATCAGCGGCTGGACCAGGCGCTGGAAACGCCCCGGATTGGCGAAACGGTGCAGCCAGGCACCTGATTTCGATGTCGGGGCGGCGATCATGGCGGCCTGCGCGTCGGCCGCGTAATCCGTGGCGGGTGAACGGTCCATCAACAGATTGTCTAATACGAATTCTTGTTTTTGACAGCCCCCACCCGGACGCGGAGCCGCCCCTGCCGATCACATCTTGGCGCAGCACGATCAGCCATTATGCTGGCGTCAGTGAAACCGCCCGCAAGGAGCCATCGCAATGCAGTTCGTCCTCGTCGCCCATGATCGCAAAGACAGCCTCGCCCTGCGCAAGCAGGTCCGCCCCGATCACCTCGCCTATCTCGACAGCATCAAGTCGAGCATCCTCTATGGCGGCCCGATGCTGGATGCCGACGGCAATCCCTGCGGCTCGATGATCGTCTACGAGGTGGCGGACCGCGCGGCGGCGGAAACGCTGGTCGCCAACGACCCCTACAGCAAGGCCGGGCTGTTCGGCGCGGTCGAGATCCAGGGCTTCCGCACCGTGCTGCGCGACGGCACGCTGACGCCGTGAACTACTGGCTGGTCAAGTCCGAGCCGGACGCGTTTTCCTGGGACCAGCAGGTGGCCAACGGCGTCGAACCCTGGACCGGCGTGCGCAACCACGCCGCCAGGAACAACCTGAAGGCGATGCGCGTGGGCGACCGCGCCTTCTTCTATCACTCCAATATCGGTCGCGAGATCGTCGGCGTGGTGGAGGTGGTGCGGGAAGCCTATCCGGACCCGACCGCCGAATCCGGCGACTGGGTGGCGGTCGATGTGAAGGCCGTCGCCCCGATGCCGCATCCGGTCGGCCTCGCCGCGATCAAGGCCGATCCGGCGCTGGCCGATCTCGCACTGGTCCGCCTCTCGCGCCTGTCGGTCGGCCCGGTCAGCCCGGAACACTGGGCGTATCTCTGCGCCATGGGCGGGTTGCGGCTGTAGAGTAGTTTCCGATCCTTTCGGATCGGATGATGCTCTAGCCGCGCAGGAAAGGCTCGAGCGCCGCGAGCACCTCCCGCGGCTTCTCGGCGTGGAGCCAGTGGCCGGCATCGGCGATCGTCTCGATCCGCGCCTGCGGGAAGCGGGCGCGGATCGCCCCATGCGCCGTCGGCGGGACATAGGACGATGTCGCCCCCGCGACGACCAGCGCCGGGCCGTCGTAGCGCGCACCCGGCGCCGGATCGGCCCAGCCGACCAGATCGTTCATCGCGCCGGCGATCTCCTCAAGGCCGAGGCGCCAGCGCGGTGCGGCGCCAAACACGAGATTGTGCAGCAGGAACCCCCGCAAGGCCGGGGTCGGCACGCTGGCGGCGAGCACGGCGTCGGCCTCCTGCCGGGTCAGGCCGGGATGCAGTGCCAGTCCGCGCATCGCCCGGACATAACCCAGATGCTCGTGGCCATAGGCGACCGGCGCGATGTCGAGCACGGCGAGGCGGGTGACGCGGGCAGGATGGGTGAGCGCCAGCATCATCACGATCTTGCCGCCCATCGAATGCCCGACGAAGCCGGCCGCGGCGATGCCCAGCGACTCCATCGTCTCGGCCACATCCTCCGCCATGACGGGGTAGCGCATGTCAGCATCGTGCGGACTGTCGCCATGGTTGCGGGCATCGAGCGTGGTGACGCGGAACCGCGCCGCGAGCCCGCGGGCGATGACGCCGAGATTGCGCCCGGCGCCGAACAGCCCGTGCAGGAGAATGACGTCCGGGCCGCTGCCCGTCGTTGAGGCGTGGAGAATCATTTCGGTTTGTCGATCCCTTGGCTTCGGCTAGGGTTGGCCGATGCAGGCGGAAAATCAACCCGGGGCGGATGCGGCTCGGCTCGAACGGCTGGTGGCGCGGCAGGCGGAGAAGCGGCATCTCGCCGCAATCTGGGCGGCACGGGCAGGGCTTGCCGCCGGCATGACCGTGCTCGATATCGGCGCGGGCACCGGCGCCCTCGCCCTCGAGTATGCCGCTCTCGGCGCGCGCGTGCTGGCGATGGACCCGGATTCCGCGTCCCTCGCTCATGCCGCGGCCGAGGCGGTGCGGCGCGGCCTTGCCCTGGAGACGATGGTGGGCCGGGCCGAGACGCTGGCAGCGCTGCACGTGGCGCCGGACCGGGTCATGCTGACCGATGCGCTGCATCACATGCACGAGAGGGACACGGCGCTGCGCGCGATCCGCGCCGCAATGAAACCCTCCGGCGCGCTGTTCATCGCCGAATACGACCCTGCCGGGCCCGGCGCGGTCGGCGCGCCGATGGCGCGGCGGATGGCGCCGGCGGAGGCTCAGGCACTCCTAGCCGCCGCCGGGTTTTCCGCGGCCGCCGCCGAAGCCGGACCGGACGAGCACTACACGATCCTCGCCGTGCCGTGACTGGCGGCATCGCGCGCGGAGGGGCGGCGCTCGCCGTGGCGGCCGGTCTTGCGGCAGCGCTTTTGCTCCTCGTGCCGCAGGGAATCGAGCCCTTGCTGGGCCTTCTGGCGCTCGGCCTTGCCGGTGGGGCGGCACTCGCCTGGCCGGAGGGGGCGATGGCCGCCTGGCTGCTCCTGGTCGCGACCACGCCGGAGATGTGGCTTTCCGACATGATCGGCCATCACGAGACGATCATCGCCCTGCTCAAGGTCGCGGGGCTGGCGATCATCGGGCTGGCCGCCCTGCGCCGCGGGAGCAGGTTCGACCGCTACAATCCCGGCTACGCCTTCGTGTTCATGTTCATCGGCGGCTTCATGCACGGAATGTGGCCGGGGCTGACGCCGCTCGCCGCGCTGCGGTCGCTGGTCGGCTCGGCGGCGCCGTTCGCCGCCGGCTTCATGCGGACGGAGGCGCGGATGCGCGCGGCGATCATCCGCAGCACCATCATCGGCCCGGCGGTGACGGTGGGGTTCGGCCTGCTGCTCCACGCGGCGGGGGTGCGCGCACTTTACGGCGTTCAGCTCGGTGCGATCCGGCTGCAGGCATCGAGTTCGCCGGCCTTTCTCGGCGGCTTCGCGATGATCGCCATCTATGCCGGGCTGGTCGCCTTCGCCGGCAGCGGCCGACGGCGGGAATGGGGCTGGATCGGCGCGAATTTCCTGATCCTGCTGGCCAGCGGTGCGCGCGCGCCGCTCGCACTCGCCAGCAGCGCCACGCTCGCCACCTTGCTCGCGGTGGACGCGCCGGAATTCGGCATGCGGGCCCGGCTCAGCCTGCTGGCGATCGGCGGTGCTGCGTTCGGCGGCGTGCTTCTCGCCGGGCCGGCGCTGCATTTCGTCCGCGTGATCGACCTCGTTCATCTCGGCGATGCCGGCAGCCTGTCCAACCGCAACCTGATCTGGCCCTATTTCGAGGCGGCGCTGGCGCGCTCGCCCTGGCTCGGCTGGGGGGTGGGCGCGGGCAAGGTGATCGTGCCGCTGCATTCGTCGATCGGCCGGTTCCTTGGCACCAACGCGGCGCATGACGAATATCTGCGCATCGCCTGCGAGGGCGGCGTGCCCGGCGCGCTGCTGCTGTTCGGCCTGCTCGGCCTGTGGCTGTTTCGGGGCAGCGCTGCGCTGCCGGTGGGGCAGCGACGGCTGATCCGCCTTGTATTTCTCGCCTTCGCAGTGCAATCTCTGACGGATAATACTTTGATCGCAACGACCAGCCTGACGTTCTTCACATGGGCGCGGGCGGTGTTCATCAATCCCGACGAAGGATCGTCCCCGGCATGACCATGCTCCCGCTTTCCCGCCGCGCGCTGCTGGCCGCGCCGGCGTTTCTCGGCCTGGCACCCTCCCTCGCCCACGCCGCCGGCCCGACGCCGCCGATCTGCATCGTGCTCGATTCGGGCGGCTCGCGCGTTTCGATCATCGACATGACAACGCGCAAGGTGATCCATACCGAGCCGACGCTGCGCGAGCCCGGCCACTGGACGCTGACGCCGGACCGCAAGACGCTGATGATCGCCGATGCCGCGGGCAATGCGGTGTTCTTCTTCGACCCCGCCACCGGGCGCGAACGCGGCCACAAGCTGATCCCCGATCCCTACCAGCTCTGGTTCAGCCCGGATGGCAACTTCCTCACCGTGAACTGCCTGCGGCTCAACCATGTCGACATCTACCATGCCGACACGCTGACCCTCGCCCACCGCTTCCGCGCCGGCTCGATGCCGAGCCATCTCAGCTACACGCCGGATTCGCGCACCGTCTTCGTCTCGATGCAGGATTCCGGCACGCTGGTCGCGATCGACCTCGCCACCATGCGCGTCCGCTGGACGGCGCCGGTCGGCAAGACGCCCGCCGGGGTGATGTGGCATGACGGCGTGGTCCTGGTTGCCATCATGGGCAGCGATCATGTCGCCGTGGTCGATCCGGCGACTGGCCGGGTGATGCGCACCGTGCTGACCGACAAGGGCGCGCACAACATCTTCCTCACGCCGGACCGCAGCGAGTTCTACGTCACCAACCGCGTCGCCGGTTCGCTCACCGTGCTGGACGCGAAGAGCCTCGGCTTCAAGCGGCGGATTCCGATGCCGGGCGGGCCGGACGATCTCTGTTTCGCACCGGACGGGCGGCTGTGGATCGCGCTGCGCTTCGCCTCCCGCGTCGCCGTGCTGGAGCCGGCGAGCGGTGCTGTTGACCACATCACGGTCGGCCGCTCGCCGCACGGGATTTATCTCTCGACCCTGCTGACCGACACCGCCGCCCGCACGGCGATGCGCCTGGCCTGAGCATGCTGCCGGCCCATCCGTTCAACGATCTTGCCGGCTGGGTGGAGCAGGTGGCGGTGCTGCCGCTGCTCTACCGGTTCGGGCTGATGCAGTGGAGCGAACTCTCCTTCGGCTGGACTCTGGTCGCGATCTATGGCGTGACGCAGATGCTGCTGGCCTATGCGGTCTGCGTGCCGCTGGAGCGGGCGATGCCGATCGAGCGGTGGGACAGCCGGCGGGCGGTGCTGGTCGACGTGTTCTACACGTTTCTCGCCCGCGTCGGCGTGCTGCCGGTGATGACCTTCGTGCTGTTCTACGCGGCGCAGGTGCGGCTGGATGGGTTTCTCGCCGATCACGGCTATGTGCCGCCGATGCTGGAGACGATCTTCCCGCCGCTGTTCGGCCATCCGGTGATCACCTTCGCGGTCTATGCGCTGATCCTCGACTTCGCCGATTACTGGCGGCACCGTCTCTCGCATCGCTTCCGCCTCTGGTATGCGCTGCACGCGGTGCATCACGCCCAGCGGCAGATGACCTTCTGGTCCGACGACCGCAACCATGTGCTCGACGAGGTGATCGGCTTCCTCTGGTTCATGGCGGTGGGGCTGCTGGTCGGGATTCCGCCGCTGCAATTCCCGCTGCTGGTGCTGATCCTGCGATTCGTCGAGAGTTTCAGCCACGCCAATATCCGCCTCTCCTTCGGCCGGATTGGCGAGCGGCTGCTGGTCTCGCCGCGGTTTCACCGCGCGCATCACGGCATTCTCGCCGCCGGCGAACGCTCGATCAATTACGGCGCGGTGTTCCCGTTCTGGGACATGCTGTTCGGCACCGCCGATTTCTCGAAGGATTTCGCGCCGACCGGCGACCCCGAAGCGCCCGAGGCGATGGCGAGCGGCGGATGGGTCGCCCAGCAATGGTCCGGGCTCGTGCATATGGTCCGCTCGATCTGACGCGATTTTTCGCTTCCGCCCGGCGCCGATAAGGCGTTTCCTGCGCTGGCCATGCCGATCCTGTGCCGCGACTGCGATACGATTTCCGAGGCCGCCGGCGCCTGCCCGCATTGCGAGGGGCGGCGCCTCGTCGCGCATGACGAGATCGCGACCCTCGCCATCGCCCATATCGACTGCGACGCCTTCTATGCGAGCGTGGAGAAGCGCGACCGGCCGGAGCTCGCCGACCGGCCGGTGATCGTCGGCGGCGGGGCGCGCGGCGTGGTGGCGGCCTGCTGCTACATCGCCCGCCTCTCGGGCGTGCGCTCGGCGATGCCGATGTTCAAGGCGAGGAAACTCTGCCCGGACGCGGTGGTGATCGCGCCGGAGATGCGGAAATACGCGTCGGCGGCAGCCGAGATCCGCGCGCTGATGTCCACGCTGACGCCGCTGGTGCAGCCACTCTCGATCGACGAGGCGGCGCTCGATCTCTCCGGCACGGCGGCATTGCACAAGGCGCCGCCTGCCGTCGTTCTCAGCCGCTTCGCCCGGCAGGTCGAGGCGGAGATCGGCGTGACGGTGTCGATCGGCCTGGCGCCGAACCGGCTGCTGGCGAAACTCGCCGCCGAGCGGGACAAGCCGCGCGGCTTCGCCGTGCTGGGTGCGGAGGCCGCCGCGGTGCTGGCGCCGGAGCCGGTCGGCATTCTGCCCGGCGTGGGCCCGGCGCTGGCGCGGAAACTGGCTGGCATGGGGATCACCCGCGTCGGCCAGCTCGCCGCCCTGGATGACCGCGCAGCCCGCACCCGGCTCGGCGAGGACGGGCCGATGCTGACCGCGCGCGCCCGCGGCATCGATCCCCGGCCGATCGACCCCGCGCGGGCAACGAAATCGATCAGTGCGGAGACGACCTTCGCCGCGGATATCGACGATGCGGCCGCCCTCGCCCGCGCCCTGTTTCCGCTCTGCGAGAAACTTGCCCGGCGGCTGCGCGCCGAAGGCTTCGCCGCTGCCGGGCTCGTGCTCAAGCTTAAGACCGCCCGGTTCGAGACGCATACCCATGCGGTGCGGCTGACCGCCCCCACGCAGCTGGCCGAGACGATCTTCGAGGCGGCGAAGCCGGTGCTGATGCGTGCCGCCGGACCGCGCTACCGGCTGATCGGGATCGGCGCGGCCCGGCTCGCCGCCGCCGCGGAGGCCGATCGCGGCGATCTGGTCGACCGGGAAACGCCGCGCCGCGCCGCCCGCGAGGACGCCGTCGAGCGGTTGCGGGCGAAATTCGGCACCGGCATCATCCGCCGCGGCGGATAGGCACGACAGGCGCACGCGGCGCTTGCCCGCTTCTGTGCGAAGCCGATAGGCTGGCCACAGGAGGATCGCTGATGAGGAGATTGAGGGTTCCGGCCGCCTGCATCGCGGCGCTGTCGATCGCCACCGCCGGGAGCGCCATCGCGGCACCGCGGACGATCGTCGAACATGTCGGCCGGTTCGACGCGATCGCCCTGCACGGCCGGTTCCGGCTCGACTTCACCGCCGGCGCCACGCAATCGGTGCGGCTGACGGGCGATCCCTATCTGGTCGAAAACCTCGCCGTGAGCGTGCAGCGCGGCGTGCTGGTGATCGACCGTCCGGCCGCGCTGGACCTGCCGCAGAAGGAGACCGTGCGGGTGACGATCACCGCGCCCTCGCTGGCCGGGCTGACCACGAAAGGGTTCGTCCGCGCGGATCTGCAGGGGCTTTCGGGACGCCGGTTCGACTTCACCAACGATGGCGCTGCGGCCGCCACCCTGTCGGGGCAGGTCGGGCGGTTCAGCATGGTATCGCGCGGGGTCGCCTCGATCGATGCAAGCCTGCTGCACGCCGCCGGGGCGCGCATCGCGGCGCGGGGCCAGGCCAACCTGGTCGTCTATGCCAGCAAGAACGCCGATGTGACGATGTATGGCGAAGGGCGGGTCGTGGTTCTCGGCCACCCGAAGGTGCATACCTTCAAGTCGCTGGCCTACGGGGTCATCACCCAGCGCTGAGAGACGGCCAGAGCATCATCCGATCCGAAAGGATCGGAAAGTGCTCTAGGAGAAACACGGGCAACAAAAAAGGCGCCGTTCGCACGGCGCCTTTTCCGAGACAGGCGGGTTCAGGCCGCCTTCAGGTTCTCGGCGGACATCTTGCCTTCGCGGCCCTTGCGGACTTCGAACTCAAGGCGCTGACCCTCGTCGATCCGGCCAAGGCCGGCACGCTCGACGGCGGAAATATGCACGAACACGTCCTTCGACCCGTCATCCGGCTGGATGAAGCCATAGCCCTTGGTTGCGTTGAACCACTTAACAGTACCTGTCGACATCGCGACTCTCCAAACAAACGGCAGCCCGCGATATGCGGGCCAGCTAACTCTTCAACTTGGGGAGGTGTCGAAGGCGGTAACGCCGAAACGCACGCAGCAACCAGAACCGAAAAGCGCCGTGATCTCTTTATACAGGTTTTTCGACCCGAGGGCCAGCATGGATTTGGACACCCGACGCCAGAAACCAACCCCTTGATATCGCGACGGCCAGCATCCGCTGACCCGGGCCGTGCGGGTCAGGAGCGGAAGGCGACGATCCGCCCCGCGGGCGACCCCGTCACCGCGCCGTCGCGCATCGCTACCTGACCGCGGATGATCGTCATCACCGGCCAGCCGGTGACGCGCTCGCCCTCGAACGGCGACCAGCCGCAAGGGCTGGCGAGCCAGCCCGCCTCGATGCGCTGCTGGCGGCGCAGGTCGACCAGGGTGAAATCGGCGTCATAGCCCGCGGCGATCCGCCCCTTGCCGACCGCGCCATAGATCCGCGCCGGCCCCGCCGCCATCAGATCGACCAGCCGGGTGAGCGTCAGCCGTCCCTGCGCCACCTGGTCGAGCATCACCGGCACCAGCGTCTGCACCCCGGTCAGCCCGGCCGCGGTTTCGGGCCAGGGGCGCTCCTTCGCGGCACGCGGATGCGGCGCGTGATCGGACCCGATCGTGTCCACCAGCCCATCCGCCACCGCGCGCCACGCCGCCTCGACATGGCGCCGATCGCGGATCGGCGGGTTCATCACCGCATAGGCGCCGAGCCGGTCATAGGCGTCGGGCGCCATCTGGGTCAGGTGATTGACCAGCACCTCGACGCTGGCGATGTCGCGGAAATCGCGCAGATAGGCGAATTCCTCCTCGGTCGAGACATGCAGGATATGCGCCGGGCGGAAGGTGCGGCGGGCCAGCGCCATGATCCGCCGCGTCCCCAGCGCCGCGCATTCCGGATCGCGCCAGACCGCGTGGTTGGCATAGGCCATGCCGGTGGAAAATTCGCCGCGCCGCGCCTGCAGGCGGAATTCATCCTCGGAGTGGAAGGCGATCCGCCGCCGTCCGGCGCGCATCACGCGCTCGATCGAGGCATCGTCCTCGACCAGCAGGTTGCCGGTCGAGGAACCGGCGAACACCTTGATCGCGCAGATGCCCGGCTCGGCCTCAAGGGCGGCGAGGTCGCCGATATTGTCCTTCGTCGCGCCGACATAGAGGCCGACATCGCACCACGCCCGCCCGGCGAGCGAGTCCCGTTTCGCCGCCAGCGCCGCCTGTCCGGTGGCCGGTGTGCCGGTGTTCGGCATGTCGAAGATCGCGGTGATGCCGCCGAGCACGGCGCCGCGCGTGCCGGTTTCCATCGTCTCGACCGCCGGCAGCTCGCCGCTCCCGGAATCGCGGAAATGCACATGCGGGTCGATCAGCCCCGGTAGCACGTGCAGGCCGCGCGCATCGATCGTCTCGGCCGCATCCCCGGTCGCGGCGAGGGTGGCGATCCGGCCATCCCGCACGCCGATCCGCCCCGTCGCCTCGCCCCAGGGCAGGATCAGGGTGCCGTTCTCGATGATCAGGTCGTAGCGCTCGGTCATGCCCGTTCTCCCAGTATTTCGAACACATCGCCATCGACGGCGCCGCCCAGCCCGTGACGATGATGCCACAAGGCGAGGAACAGCAGCCGCCAGCATGCCACGCCGGCCCGGCGGTCGGCCGCGCGGCCGAACAGGTCGCGCACCCGCGCCGGATCCGCAACCTCGGCAATGACCGGCGCGCGCGCGACCAGCTCGCCGAGGCGCTGGCCCTGCCCGGCGATCCAGGCGGCGACCGGCACATCGAACCCCTGCTTGCGGGCGAAGGGACGCGCCGCCGGCAGGTTCGCCTCCAGCCATTTGCGCAGCAGATATTTGCCAAGCCCCCGGCGCGCCCGCAGCCGGTCCGGCAGGGCGAAGGCGAAACGCGCCACCTCGCGGTCGAGGAAGGGCGTGCGGCCCTCCACGCCATGCGCCATCAGGCAGCGGTCGAGCTTGAGCAGCAGATCGTCGGGCAGCCAGGTCGCCACATCCTCGCGCTGGGCGCGGGCGAGGAAGCTGCCCTCCGCCGCCTGCCGCGCCTGCTTCAGGCCGGCGCGCCAGCCCTCGCCGCGATCGCGCAGCAGGTCGAGCCCGTCGAACGCGCCGCGGGCGCGCATCGGCCGGGCGAAGGGCCAGGGCCGCGCCGCCGCGCGGTAGCGGCCGTAGCCGGCGAACATCTCGTCCCCGCCCTCGCCGGACAGCACGACCTTGACGCTCCCGCGCGCATGGCGGGCGAGGAACCAGGTGGGGATGATCGCATAATCGGCGGCCGGATCGTCCATCGCGGCGACGATCGCGGGCAGGTGCCGCCAGGTCATCGCCTCGGTGATCTCGATCCGCTCGTGCCGGGCGCCGACGGCGCGGGCGGTCGCCTCGGCATCGTCGCGCTCGTCGGCCACCGTGTCGCGGTCGAAGCCGGCGGTGAAGGCGAGCACGGGCGTCTCGTTCAGCCGCGCCATCAGGGCGAGGATCGCGGCACTGTCGATCCCGCCCGAGAGGAACATGCCATACGGCACGTCGCTGCGCTGGTGCAGCTCGACCGATTGCGCCAGCACGGCATCGAGCGCGACGAGGGCCGCATCCTCGTCGCGCGGCGCCTCGCCCGGCTCGATCGGCTTATGGCCAAGCAGTTCCGCCTCGGCGCCATCGCGCAGGGTGAGCAGCGCGCCGGGCGGCACCCGCTCGATCCCGGAAAAAACGGTCGCGGTGCCGGTGGTGAATTGCAGTTGCAGCAGCTCGACGAGGCGCGCGGTGTCGATCCGCCGCGTCGCGAGCCCGGCCGCGAGCAGCGCCTGCGGCTCGGAGGCGAAGGCGGTGCCCGGCTCGGCGGCGCAGCGATAGAGCGGCTTGATGCCGAACGGATCGCGCGCCAGCATCACCACGCCGCGCTCGGAATCATCGATCGCGAGCGCATACATCCCGCGCAGCAGCGGCAGGAAATCCGCCTCGGCGCGGGCGAGATGCAGCGGCGGCTCGCAATCGCTGCCGGTGCGGAAGGGAATCTGCGGCAGGGCGGCGCGCAATTCGCGGTTGTTGTAGATCTCGCCATTGCCGATCAGCGCGGCACCGGCGCCGAACAGCGGCTGGTCGCCGGTCGCGAGATCGACGATGGCGAGGCGGGTATGCACCAGCGCCGCCCGCTCGCTGACATGGGTGCCCGCGCCATCCGGCCCGCGATGGGCCAGCGCGCGGGCAAGTGCCGCGAGGGTTTCCGGAGCGATCCGCGCCCCCGGCTTCAGCGCGAGTCCCGCAATGCCGCACATCAGCGCCGCACTCCGGAGAGATAGCCACGCCAGGTTTCCATCACGACCGGGGCGGCGAACTCCGCCTCGAACCGCGCCCGTCCGGCGGCGGCGAGATCGGCGCGGCGGGCCGGATCGGCGAGCTGGGCAGATATCGCGGCGGACAGGGATTGCGTGTCGCCGAGCGGCACCAGCACACCATCCACCCCGTCGCGGATGATTTCGCGCGGCCCCTCGGCGGCAACCGCCACCACCGGCGTCGCGGCGGAGAACGCCTCCAGCACCATGTTGCCCAGCGGCTCGTGGCGCGAGGACGAGACGAACAGGTCGGCCGCCCGCAGCAGCGCGCCGACATCGCGCCGCCAGCCGGCGAGATGGACCCGCCCGCCAAGCCCGCGCGCGGCGATCAGCCCCTCCAGCGCGGCGCGTTCCGGCCCCTCGCCGGCGATCACCAGATGCGCGCCGGGGACCGGCTCGATCGCGCGGATCAGATCGTCGAATCCCTTGACCTCGTGCAGCCGGCCGAGGGCAAGAACCAGCGGTGCCCCCGCCGGCACGCCGAGCCCCTCGCGCGCGGCCGGCGTCTCGGCGGCGAAATCGGCCACGAAATTGGGCAGGTAGGCGATGCGCTCGCGCGGCCAGCCCTGCGCGCCGATCCAGCGCACGATATCGCGCGTGTTGCCGACCAGATGATCGCAGCGGCGGAAATATTTCAGCGGATAGTAGCCGCCGAGCCGGCCGACCAGCGCCCAGTCGCCGCGCGGCGCGTGAAAGGCGGCGCGGCTCATCCAGGCCATCGCCACCTCGGCGCCGAAGCCGCGCAGCGCCGCCCCCGCACGCGGGCGGGTGAGACAATCGAGCGGCCCGCCATAGCGCAGCCCGACCGGGTCGAGCCCTGCCGCGCGCAGCAGGTTCATCCGCGCCGGATCGGGGCGGATCACCGGCAGCACCGCCGCGCCGGCCTCGTGCAGCGCCAGCGTCATCCGCTCGAAAAAGAGTTCGGCGCCGCCATTCGCGGCTCCGGCCATCAGCTGGGCGATCCTCATGCCGCCGCCGCCCGCGCCGCGAGGTCGCGCGCCGCCGCGATCACTGCATCCACACCCAATCCCTCCATCGGCGCCTCGCCCTCGGGGCCCGGCGCGGCGACGAAGCCGGCGCAACGGCCGGCGGGCGCATATTCCGAGGCGCGGGAGCGGCCGAACAGGCCGAGCGTCGGCGTGCCGGCGGCCGCGGCGAGGTGCATAAGCCCGGAATCATTGCCCACGAACAGGGCGCAGCGGGCGAGGCAAGCGGCGGCCTCCACCACCGAAACCCGGCCGACCAGGTCGATCGCGCCGGGCAGCGCCGCGAGCACGGCGGCCGCACGCGCCGCCTCGGCCTCGCCCGGGCCGCCAAAGACCGCGATTCGCCGATAGTCCAGCGCGCGTGCCAGGGCGACGAAGCGTTCGGCCGGCCAGATCTTGCCGTCCCAGTTCGCGGTCGGGCCGAGGCCGAGCACCGGCGCGCCCTCGGGCAGCAATCGGGCCGCAACGGCGCGGTCCTCCGCCGCGGTCCAGACCACCGGCAGCGGCGCCGGATCGAACCCGCTGGAGGCGCCGATCTGCCGGTAGCGCCGGCCGGGCCGCCGGCCGCCACGCACCACGATCCGCCGCCCGGCGCGCAGCGTGTAGGCCAGCGCCGAGCCGCGAAAATCCACCACCACCGCCCAGCGATCGCGCACCAGCCGGCTCCAGAGCGAGAGCCAGTGACGATCCTGCCGCTGCTTCTCGAAAATGATCAGCCGCTCCAGCCCGGGCAGCCGCGCGAACACGCCGGAGGCAGCGGCGCCGCAGGCCACCGTCAGCCTCGCGCCCGGATGATCGCGCCGGATGCGCTCCATCACACCCGAGGCGATCACCGCGTCGCCGATGCGCGATGAGGTTATGAAAAGGATTCTCATGCTGTCGAGGCTGTAGCACGGCTTGCCGCCGCACGGCCAAGGGGCCACATCCCGGTCATGACGACGATCGCATATCTTCCCGCGCGCGGCGTGATCGGGATCGACGGGCCCGACCGCGTCGCCTTCCTCCAGGGCCTCGTGTCGAACGACGTGACGAAGGCGGAGCCGGGCCGGGCCGTCTGGTCCGCCCTGCTCACGCCGCAGGGGCGCTATCTGGCCGAATTCTTCATTCTTGCCGCGGGCGAGTCGCTCCTGCTGGAGGCGCCGCGCGCTTCGGTCGCGGAGCTGATCCGCCGCCTCTCGCGCTTCCGGCTGCGCAGCCAGGTCACGCTGCGGGACCGGTCGGACGAATTCGCGGTGCATGCCGCGTGGGGCGGCGCGCCCCCTGTTACACCCCCCGGCGCGATCATCGCCGCCGATCCGCGCCTGCCCGAAGCCGGCCACCGGATACTGGCGCCGGCGCCGCTGGCCGGGGCGGCGGATGAACCCGCCTATCTCGCCCACCGGCTGGCGCTCGGCCTGCCCGATCACGACGATCTCGAACCGGAAAAGACCCTGCTGATGGAAGCCGGCTTCGGCGAGCTGCACGGGATCGACTGGGAGAAAGGCTGCTACATGGGGCAGGAACTCACCGCCCGCACCCGCTACCGGGGGCTGGTCAAGCGCCGGCTCATCCCGGTCGATGCCGAAGCCGAGCTGCCCGTCGCCGGGACGATCACCGATGGCGAGCGCGAGGTCGGCACCCTGCGGACCAGCCTTGGAAGGCGCGGCCTCGCGCTGCTGCGGCTCGATGCGCTGGGCAGCAAGCTGTGCCTCGACGGCATCGCGCTGACACCCGATATCCCATCCTGGATGACCCTGCCGGAGACCGCGACCCCATGATCGTCGTTCATCATCTCGAAGCGTCGCGCTCGCAGCGCGTGCTCTGGCTGCTGGAGGAACTCGGCCTCGAATACGAGGTGCAGCATTACGATCGCGACCGGAAGACGCGACTCGCCCCGCCATCGCTGCGCGCGGTGCATCCGCTTGGCAAGTCGCCCGTGATCACCGATGGCGGCATCACCGTCGCCGAGACCGGCGCGATCGTCGAATACCTCATCGGCACCTATGGCAAGGGGCGGCTTATTCCTCCCGAGGGAACCGACGAGCGGCGCCGCTACACGTACTGGCTGCACCACGCCGAGGGCTCGGCCATGCCGTTCCTGGTGATGAAGCTGGTGTTCGACGAAATGCCCAAACAGGCGCCCTTCGTGCTCAAGCCGCTGATGCGCGCCATCGGCAACAAGGTGGGCGATGCGTTTCTCGACCCCAATCTCGGCGCCAATATCCGCCTCTGGGAAGACGCGCTGGCCAACTCGGCCTGGTTCGCGGGCGATGCGCTGACCGGCGCCGACATCATGATGAGCTTCCCGATCGAGGCGGCGAACACCAGGGGCCTGCTGCGCGGCAATTACCCGCGGCTCAACGCCTTTCTCGCCGCGATCCACGCCCGCCCGGCCTGGCAGCGGGCGCTGGAGCGCGGCGGCCCCTACCCGTTCGCCTGAGCCGCGCTCAGCCGCACAGGGCGGCGCGCGCCGCGCGGTATTCGGCGATCAGCCGCGCGACCCGCTCGCCCGCCGGCAGCACCGCGTCGATCGCGCCGATCCCCTGCCCCGAGCCCCAGATGTCCTTCCACGCCTTGGCCTTGGCGCCCTCGTGGAAATTCATCGCCGAGGCATCGCTCTGCGGCAGGTCGTCGGGATCGAGCCCGGCGGCGACGATGCTCGGGCGCAGATAATTGCCGTGCACGCCGGTGAAAAGATTGGTGTAGACGATATCCTCCGCACCGCTGGCGACGATCGCCTGCTTGTAGGCACTGGCCGCATTGGCCTCCTCGGTGGCGATGAAGGCCGAGCCGATATAGGCGAAATCGGCTCCCATCGCCTCGGCGGCGAGCACGGCGCGACCGGTCGCGATCGCGCCGGACAGAGCGAGCGGCCCCTGGAACCAGGTGCGGATCTCCTGCACCAGCGCGAAGGGCGAGAGCGTGCCGGCATGGCCGCCGGCGCCGGAGGCCACGGCGATCAGCCCGTCCGCCCCTTTCTCGACCGCCTTGCGGGCAAAGCGGTTGTTGATGATGTCATGCAGCACGATGCCGCCATAGCCATGCACCGCCTCGTTCACCTCCGGCCGCGCGCCGAGCGAGGTGATCACCAGCGGCGCGCGATATTTCACGCAGAGTTCGAGATCCTGTTCCAGCCGCGTATTGGAGCGATGCACGATCTGGTTGACCGCGAAGGGCGCCGCCTTGCGATCCGGATGATCGCGGTCCCAGGCCGCCAGCGTTTCGGTGATCTCCGCCAGCCACTCGTCGAGTTGCGCGGCCGGCCGGGCGTTCAGCGCCGGAAACGAGCCGACGATGCCGGCGATGCACTGGGCGATGACCAGTTTCGGATTGGAGATGATGAACAGCGGCGACCCGATCACCGGAATCGCCAGCCTGTTTCGAAGATCCTGTGCGGCGCTCATCCCCCGACTGTGCCGAGGGTTTCCCTAAACGTCAACTGCTGCCGATCGCAACGCCCACGGCAAAGACGATGGCGCCGCCGAGTGCGACCTGGAGCGCGGCCTGCAGCGGCGGCGTGTCCATGTATTTGGTGCGGATCCAGGAAATCGCCGCCAGTTCGACGACAACGACGGCGAAGGCCAGCACCATCGCGGTCCAGAAATTCGGAATGAGGAACGGCAACGTGTGGCCGAGCCCGCCCAACGTCGTCATCGCGCCGGTGATCACGCCGCGCATCAGCGGCGAGCCGCGGCCGGTCAGGCTGCCATCGTCGGACAGGGCTTCGGCAAAGCCCATCGAAATGCCGGCACCGAGCGAGGCGGCGATGCCGACGATGAAGGCCTGCCACGGGCTGCCGGAGGCAAAGGCGGCGGCAAAGACCGGCGCCAGGGTGGAAACCGAACCATCCATCAGCCCGGCGAGACCGGGCTGGATAAACCGCAGCACGAAATTGCGGCGTGCCGTGTCGTCCTCGGCGGAGCGCGCCTCTTCGGTCAGGTTCTCGCGGGCGAGACGGTCGGCCAGGCGCTCATGGCCCGCCTCCGCCTCGGCAAGGTCGCCGAGCAGCTTGCGCGTCGCGGCATCGCTCGTGCGGCTGGCGGCGAGGCGGTAGAAATTCTGGGTTTCCGACTCCATGCTCTCGGCCAGCTTGCGCACGTCGTTGATCGTGGGTTTCGGCAGCTGCCAGACCGGCTTGCGGGCGAGGAACCCGCGTATGTCCTGCCGGCGGATCAGCGGGATATGGTCGCCGAATTTCTGCTGGTAGAGATCGATCAGCGAACGGCGGTGGTCGCTCTCCTCCGCCGCCATTTCGAAAAACACCTTTGCCGAGGCCGGGAAATCGGCATGGAGCGATTCGGCGATATCGGCATAGATGCGGCCGTCCTCTTCCTCGGCACCGATGGCGAGGGCCAGGATTTCGCGGTCCGACAGTTCTGAGAAATTGCGCATGCGCGAGACATGGCCGCACCGTCCGACAAGGTCAAGCGCCTTGTTTTACTTGAGATTTATTTGCAATTGGCGATCGCGCTCCAGCCTTGCGCCGCTCGGCAAACCCTGCATGATACTAACATGGATGCAGCGATGCCGCCGCCCGTTCCACGCCCCGACCCGACGCCCTGCAGCTGCGGATCGGGCCTGCGGGCGCGGCGCTGCTGCGCCCTCGACGAGGGCGGCCCGCCGGATCCCGCGCATCACGCGCTGGTCGCACCGCACATGAAGCAGGCCCGCGCCGCCGCCGATGCCGGGCGTCGTCTCGAGGCGGAGCGACTTGTGCTCCGGATCCTCGACCTCGCGCCGCTGCATCCCGAAGCGCTGCGGCTGCTCCATGAAATCCGCCATGCCGAAGGGCGAAGCGCGGCGGCCATTGCGCTCGTGGCCCGCCTCGCCGCCCTGCCGCCCGAAACCCCGGCTGCGCATGTCCTGCATGCGCAGCTTCTGGCCAGCGCGGGCCGCCACGCCGAGGCGGAGGCGCCGGCGCGGCGGGCGGTGCAGCTCGCCCCGCGCGATCCGGCCGCGCATCACCTGCTGGGGCTGATCCAGACAGAAACCGGCCGCGCCGCCTATGGCGAACGGCATTACCGCATCGCCGCGGCGCTGTCGGAAACCGCCAATCCGGTCCTGCTCGGCAATCTCGCCTGGAATCTGCGCCAGCAGGGGCGGCTGGACGAGGCAGCGACGATGTACGCCCAGGTGCTGCAAGGCGCCGCCCGCACCCCGCGCAGCATTGGCGGTCTCGCGCAGGTCGAGGCGGGGCGCGGCCGGCTGGACGAAGCGGCAGCACTCGCCGCCGAGGCCGTGGCGGCCGACCCCGACAATCGCAGCCTCGCCGTCCTGCTCGATCTCGTCAGGCTGCGCGCGGGGGATGCCGGGGCCGTGCTGGAGCGGATCGCCGCCACCGAGGCCCGGATCGCGCCGCAGCCGCTGATGACGACCGAACTCGTCCTGCGCGGCCGCGCGCTCGAACGCCTCGGCCGGCACGACGAGGCCTGGTCGGCCTATCAGGCCGGCCGCGCCTACCAGCGCGACCAGGCCGGCCGCCGCTTCGATCCGGCACCGCTCGAAGCCCGGCTCGCCGCCCTGCGCAGCACATTCCGGGCCGACCGGCTGCTCGGGCTGCCAAGGGCCGGGACGCCGGCGAACGCCCCGACACCGGTTTTCCTGCTGGGCACGCCGCGCTCGGGATCGTCGCTGCTCGAACATCTGCTCGCCCAGGCCCCGGAGATCGATCCCGGCGACAGCCGCGCGCCGCTGCCCGCCCTCGCCCGGTTGCTGACCTCGCTGGTCGCAAGCTTCAGCGGCGCCAGCTTCGGCGACCCTGGGGCCAGCTTTCCCGCCGCGCTGGATGTCATGGTCGCCGGCGAGGCGCGGGACATTCCAGCCATCCTCGCCGGGCGCTACGCCGCCCTGCTGCGCGCCGGCGGCATCGCCGGGCCGCAGGCGCGCTTCGTCACCGACCGCCACCCCGACCTGCCCTGGCTGCTCGGCCTCGCCGCCACGCTGTTCGCCGATGCGCCGGTGATCCACGTGCTGCGCCATCCGCTCGACGTCGTGCTGTCAGGCTTCGCGCAGGACCGGCTGTATGAAGGCAATGCGGGTGTCACGCTGGCCAGCCTCGCCCGGCTCTACGACGCGCAGATGAACGCCATCGCGCAGGTGCGCGGGCAGATGACCATGCGATACCTCGCCGTGCGCTACGAGGATCTGGTCACCGATACGGAAGCGACACTGGCTCGCGTGCTCCGCTTCATCGGGCATGAAGCCGATCCCGCTTCGATGATCGCAGCACCCCCCCGCGCCGTCCCGCGCGTCCCCGCCTATCGGGCCGAGCTGGAGACGCTGCACCGGCGGGCGGTGTTCCGGCATCGCCGGTTCGGCGATGTCTTCGGCGAAGCCATGCCCGTCCTCGCCCCCTGGATCGAGCGCCTCGGCTATGCCGCCCCGGAGATGCAACCCGCATGAGCGCCGCCCCGCCCCGGCCGATGAAGACCACGGTCGGCGAGGTGCTGGCGGAAATCACCGCGCTCGAGCAGGAGGGACGGCTGCGGGAGGCCGAAACGCTGGCCGCGCGCGCCGCCGCCGCCGCGCCGCAGCACCCGCACGTGCTGCATATCGCCGGCATCGTGGCGCATCGGGCCGGCGACATTCCGCGGGCGATCGAGCTGATCGAGACCTCGCTCGCCCTCGCGCCGGATGTCGCACTCTACCCGCGCAACGCCTGCGACATCTATCGCAGCGCCGGCAGGCTCGACGACGCGCTGGCGATGGCGTTGCGCGCCGTCGAACTCGCGCCGGACGACCACCTCGCGCATTTCAACCTCGCGATGATCCGCCATGAGCGCCATGAGCTGGATGCCGGCCTCGACGCCGCGGACCGCGCCATCGCGCTCGCGCCCGACTTCGCCGAGGCGCATTTCGCCCGCGCCGAGCTGCTGCTGCTCGGCGGGCGGCTGGCGGAAGGCTGGGAAAGCTACGAGCGACGATTCGAGCTGAAACAGGCCGAGGGGATGCTGCCCAGGACCGACCGGCCGCAATGGGACGGCGGCAAGCTGCCGGATGGGCGGCTGCTGCTCGTCGCCGACCAGGGGTTCGGCGACTGCATCCAGTTCGGCCGCTACATCCCCTGGGCCGCCGCCCGCGCGCCAAACCCCGTCATCGCCTGCGACAGCTCCCTGAAGCCCTTGCTACGACAGATCCCCGGAACCGGCCGCTTCGTGAGCAGCTGGGCCGCCGCCGGGGCGTATGACGTATACATGCCGCTCTCCGGCCTGCCGCGCCTCGCCGGCACCACGCTCGCCACCATTCCGGCGGAAACCCCCTATCTGCGGGCCGACCCGCGCATGGTCGAAACCTGGCGCCAGCGCCTCGCCACGCTGGTGCCGGCGGGGCTGAAGCGCATCGGCCTGGTCTGGGCCGGCCGGCCCACCCACAAGAACGACCGCAAGCGGACGGTGCGGCTGGAGCGCTTCGCACCGCTCTTCGCCCGGCCCGACATTGCCATCATCACCGTGCAGAAAGGCGACCGGATCGACGAGGTGGGCCGTTATTTCGGCCGCGCGCCGCTGGTCAATCTCGGCCCTTCGATCCTTGATTTCACCGATACGCTGGCGATCCTGCACTGTCTCGACCGGCTGGTGACGATCGACACCTCGGTCGCCCATCTGGCGGGTGCGGCCGGCGTGGCCACCTCCGTCATCCTGCCCTACACACCCGACTGGCGCTGGCTGCTGGACCGGGAGGATACGCCTTGGTACCCGTCATTGCGCCTTTTCCGCCAGGAACGCGCGGCCGACTGGTCGGGCGTGATCGAGCGGGTTGCCGGGAGTTTGTAATGCGCCGTCTCGTTCCGCTTGTCCTCGCCTGCCTGCTCGGCGCCCCCTTCGCCGCGCGGGCCGCGACCCTCACCTTGTATTCGCGGCTGGATGATGCCCCCGCCGTCGCCCGCGCCTTCACCGCGCAAACCGGCATCGCCGTGCGCATCCGCCGCCCGCCGCCGACCGGCCTTGCCGACCGGATCGCCCACGAGGGATCGCACCCACGCTGGGCGCTCGCCTGGTTCACCGGCACGCCGACCGCCATCGCCCTCGATGCGCGGGGGTTGCTGGCGCGGCATCTGCCGGTGCCGGCCGGGCTATCGCCGCGCGCCGCCGCCCTCATCCCGCCGGATGGCAGCGCGATCCCGACCGGGCTCGAACTCGGCGGCGTGCTGCTGATGCCGAAATCCGCCCCCTTCGCCGCCCCGGCGCACTGGCAGGACCTGCTCGCCCCCGCCCGCCGCGGGCTTGCCGGCATGGCCGATCCGGGCCTGGACGATGCCGCCTGGGGCGGCCTCGCCAGCCTGCTCGCCGCCCAGGGCTGGCCGGCCGGGCGCGGCTTCGTCAAGGCACTCCGGGGGGCAGGACTGCATATCTACGCCTCCACGTCCGACACCGTCGCGGCCCTGCGCAGCGGCGCCATCCAGCTCGCCCTTGTCCGCTCCGCCGTCGCCTTTCACATCGCCTCCCGCGTCGATTCCTCGCTCGAAACCGTGATCCCGGCACCCGCCGTGCTGATGCCGAGCCTGATCGTGATGCCGCGACATCTCGAACCGGCCGTGCGGCACGCGGCCCTCGCGTTCATCGCCTTTGCCTGCTCGCCCGCCGGCCAGCGCGCAGCGCTTGCGGCGGACGACATGGACTCGTCCTTCTGGCCGGTGAATGCGGCGGTGCCGCCGCCGCCAAACCTGCCGGACCTCGCCGGTCTCGCCCCGCGCGATCCGCGCGCGATCGCGACCGACCCGCTGCCGGCCATCGACTGGTTCGCGCGCGAGATGGTCGGCTCGGGGCTTTGAAGCGGCGAGAGCGGGCGCGGGAGGGCTTGGAAGGGCTTGGGGGGGTCTTGCATCGCCCCCGACCGCAAGCGATAAACGCTTAACCAATGGTGCCGGGTTCGGCCACACAAGCGGAGGGAACATGAGCGAGCAGAAAGTCGGGCTCGAAATCGCCAACGGCGTCGCCGTCATCTCGATCGACAATCCCCCGGTCAACGCGCTCGGCCATGCCGTGCGGACCGGGCTCATCGAGCAGCTCGCGGCGGCGGAGGCGGATGCGTCGGTCCGGGTCATCGTGCTCGCCTGCAAGGGTCGCACCTTCTCGGCCGGCGCCGACATCACCGAATTCGGCAAGCCGCCGCGCGCGCCGGGCCTGCACGAGGTGATCGAGCGGTTCGACAATTGCCGCAAGCCGGTCGTTGCCGCGCTGTTCGGCACCACGCTCGGCGGCGGGCTCGAACTCGCACTTGGCTGCCATTATCGCGTCGCGGTCGACTCAGCGCGGATGGGCCTGCCGGAAGTCAAGCTCGGCCTGCTGCCGGGTGCCGGCGGCACGCAGCGCCTGCCGCGGCTGATCGGGCCGGAAAAGGCGGTGGCCGCCATCGTCTCCGGGAAGATGATCGGCGCCAAGGCCGCGCTGGCGGACGGGCTGATCGATGCGATCGTCGCCGAGCCGGTGCAGGGCGCCATCGATTTCGCCCATACGATCGACCCGACCCGACTCATCCGCGTGCGCGACCGCAGCGACAAAATTGCCGCCGCCAAGGCCGATCCGGGCGCCTTCGAGGCCGCCGCCGCCGAGGCGACGAAGCGGCTCAAGGGCGTCGAGGCGCCGGCCGCCTGTGTCGAGGCCGTGCGCAATTCCTTCACCCTGCCCTTCGACGAAGGAGCACGCGCCGAGCAGCAGGCGTTCATGCGCCTCGTCGTCGGCGACCAGTCGCGCGCCCAGCGGCATGTGTTCTTCGCCGAGCGCGAGGCGCAGAAAATCCCGGGCATCGGTCCCGAGGTGAAGGGGGCGAAAATCGGCCGCGCCGTGGTGATCGGCGGCGGCACGATGGGCGGCGGCATCGCGATGAATTTCGCCAATGCGGGCATCCCGGTCACCATCGTCGAGACCGACGAGGCGGCGCTGTCCCGTGGGCTCGACCGCGTGCGCAGCACCTACGACGTCTCGGTCCAGCGCGGCGCCCTGCCCGCCGGCACGACCGAGAAGCGCATGGCCCTGTTCTCCGGCAGCACCGACTGGGGCGTGATGGCCGAGGCGGATATCGTGATCGAGGCGGTGTTCGAGGAACTCGGGCTCAAGAAGGAGGTCTTCGCGCGGATCGATGGCATCGCCCGGCAAGGCGCGCTGCTCGCGACCAACACCTCGACGCTGGATGTCGACGCCATCGCCGCCGCGACGAAGCGGCCGGGCGACGTTCTCGGCATGCATTTCTTCTCGCCGGCCAACGTGATGAAACTGCTGGAGATCGTGCGCGGCAAGGAAAGCTCCGCGCAGTCGATCGCCACCGCCATCGCGGTGGGCAAGACCCTGGGCAAGGTGCCGGTCGTCGTCGGCAATTGCGACGGGTTCGTCGGCAACCGCATGCTGGCGCGCCGCACCACCGAGTGCGAGCGGCTGATGCTGGAAGGCGCGCTGCCGCAGCAGGTCGATGCCGTGGTCAAGGCGTTCGGCTTCCCGATGGGTCCGTTCGCCATGGGCGATCTGGCCGGGCTCGATGTCGGCTGGCGGATCCGCAAGCATCGCGGCGCCACAGCACCGGTGTCGGACGCGCTGTGCGAGATGGGCCGCTTCGGCCAGAAGACCGGCCGCGGCTACTACATCTATGAGAACGGCAGCCGGGTGCCGACGCCCGACCCCGAGGTCGAGGCGCTGATCAGTGAAAAGGCGGCAGCCCTCGGCATCACCCGGCGGGCGATTTCCGACCAGGAAATCCTCGAACGCATGACCTACCCGATGATCAACGAGGCAGCCCGCATCCTCGAGGAAGGCATCGCCATCCGTCCGTCCGATGTCGATGTCGTCTGGATCTATGGGTATGGCTGGCCGGTCTGGCGCGGCGGGCCGTGCTTCCATGCCGATCTCGTCGGGCTGAAGGAAATCGCCGCCCGGCTCGAACACTACGCCAAGGCGGTGGGCGACGAAACGCTCGCCCCCTGCGCCCTGCTGCGTCACCTCGCGGCGGAAGGCCAGGGGTTCGCGGATTTCGCCCAGGACGCGAAAGCCGCGTCATGAGCGCCCGGCCGTTCCCGTGGGAGCGGAATTATCCGCCCGGTCTCGGCTGGGATATCGACATCCCGGCCGAGACGATCCCGGCCATGATCGCGCGCAGCGTCGCTGAAAACGCAGCCCAGCCCGCGCTGGACTATCGCGATCGTGAAACCGGCTTCGCCGAGCTTGGCATCGCCATCGGCGAGGTTGCCGCCGGGCTCGCCTCGCTCGGCCACGCGAAGGGCGAGCGCATCGCGCTCTATCTGCCGAACGTGCCGGCGCACCCGTTCTGCTTCTACGGCGCGCTGACGGCGGGGCTCGTGGTCGCGCATCTCTCGCCGCTGGATGCGGAGCGCGAGCTTGCCCACAAGCTGCACGATTCCGGCGCGCGCACGCTGGTGACGACCAATCTCGGCGCGATGCTCGGCATGGCGCTGAAACTGCTCGATGCCGGCCATGTCGAGCGCCTCGTCGTCGCCGATGACGCGGCGTTCGGCGAGATCCCCGGCATGGCGCACCCGCCGATCCCGACCGGCGATCAGCGGGTGATGACGCTCGATGCCCTGCGCGCGCGGGGACGGGCGTTCGAATTCGAGCCGCCCGCCATCGCGCCGGGCGATCTCGCGCTGCTGCAATATACCGGCGGCACCACCGGCCTGCCCAAGGGGGCGATGCACACGCACGCGACGCTGCGGGCGGCGGTGGCGATCTACGCCACTTTCTTCGACGGCCAGAACCGCTTCCCGCCGGGGCAGAAATTCCGCGCGATCTGCGTGCTGCCGCTGTTCCATATCTACGCGCTGGTCGTGCTCTGCCTGTTGCAGCTCTCGCGCGGATCGACGCTGCTGCTGCGGCTGAAGTTCGATGCCGAAACCACGCTGCGCGACATCGAGGTGAAGAAGGCGAGCTATTTTCCCGGCGTGCCGACGATGTGGATCGCGCTCGCCAACGTGCCGGATCTCGACCGGCGGGATCTCTCGTCGCTCCGCCTCGTCGGCTCGGGCGGCGCGCCGCTGCCGGTGGAAATCGGGCAGCGCTTCGAGCGGCTGACCGGCATGCGCCTCGGCGGCGGCTGGGGCATGACCGAAACCGCCTCGGCCGGCACCGGCAACCTGCTCGACGGGCTGTTCAAGTTCGGCTCCGCCGGCATGCCGCTGCCCGGCATCAAGCTCGACGTCGTCGCCCTCGACGATCCATCCCGCGTGCTGCCCTATGGCGAAACCGGCGAAATCCGCATCCGCTCGCCCAACACCTTCATCGGCTACTGGCAAAACCCCGAGGAAACCGCCCGCAGTTTCGTCGACGGCCATTTCCTGACCGGCGATGTCGGCTATATCGACGAGGACGGCATGGTCTTTCTCGTCGACCGCAAGAAGGACATGATCCTCTCGGGCGGCTTCAACGTCTACCCGACCGTGATCGAAAGCGCGATCTACGAACATCCCGATGTCGCCGAGGTCATCGTCGTCGGCGTGCCGGATGACTATCGCGGCCAGTCGGCCAAGGCTTTCATAACGCTGAAGCCGGGTGCTGCGGAATTCACGATCGAGTCGCTGCGCGACTTCCTTGCCGACAAGCTCGGCAAGCACGAACTGCCCGCCGCCCTCGAATTCCGCGAGACCCTGCCGAAGACATCGGTCGGCAAGTTTTCGCGCAAGGAACTCGCAGCAGAGGAACGCGACGCCCACGCGGCCGCCAGGGCTTCCAGTGCGGCGGCGTCATGAGCCCGGTTTCCATCGCCGCCGCTCCGCGCGGGCGGCCCGACAACCGCACCGACACCAGCACCGGCAGCCGCAAATCGGCCGCCGGCCATATCACGAACAACTGAGGAGAGCGCCATGGAACTCAGCTTTTCGCCCGAGGAAATCGCGTTCCGCGACGAGGTGCGCGCCTTCATCCGCGACAACCTGCCCGCAGAGGTGCGCAAGCGCCTGATCGAGGGACGCGAGATCGGCAAGCAGGATATTATCGACTGGCAGCGCAAGCTCAACGCGAAAGGCTGGGCGGTGCCGCACTGGCCGCGCGCCTGGGGCGGGCGGGACTGGAGCCCGGTGCAGGAATTCATCCTGCTCGACGAGCTGCAATCGGCCCCCGCGCCGAGCCCGCTGCCCTTCAACGTCTCCATGGTCGGCCCGGTGATCGCGACCTTCGGCAATGACGAGCAGAAGCGGAAATTCCTGCCGGCCACGGCGAATCTCGACATCTGGTGGTGCCAGGGCTTCTCCGAGCCGGGCGCGGGATCGGACCTCGCCGGCCTCAAGACGACGGCCCGCCGCGAGGGCGATCACTACATCATCAACGGCCAGAAGACCTGGACGACCCTTGCGCAATACGCCGACTGGATCTTCGTCCTCGCCCGCACCAATCCGGGGGCGGAGAAGAAGCAGCAAGGCATTTCCTTCATCCTTGTCGACATGAAGACCCCCGGCATCACCGTCCGGCCGATCCAGCTGATCGATGGCGGGCACGAGGTGAACGAGGTCTGGTTCGACGAGGTGAAGGTGCCGGCGGAAAACCTCGTCGGCGAGGAGAACAAGGGCTGGGACTATGCGAAGTTCCTGCTCGGCAACGAGCGCACCGGCATCGCCCGCGTCGGCGCCTCGAAGCAGCGCCTGCGCCGCATCCGCGAACTCGCCGCGATCGAGCGCGCCGGCGATGCCAGGCTGATCGACGCGCCCTGGTTCCGCGAGAAGCTCGCGGATGTCGAGATCGATCTCAAGGCGCTGGAAATCACCCAGCTCCGCGTCCTCGCCGAAGCGCGCAAATCGGGCAAGCATGGCCGGCCGGACCCGAAATCCTCGATCCTCAAGATCAAGGGTTCGGAAATCCAGCAGGCGACGACCGAGCTGCTGCTCGACGTCGTCGGCCCGCTCGCCATGCCGTTCCAGGGCTCGACCGATCCGGATGACGACGGCAACGCCATGCCGATCGGGCCGGACGATGCGGCCGAGGCGGCGCCCACCTACTTCAACTGGCGGAAGATCTCGATCTACGGCGGCTCGAACGAGATCCAGCGCAACATCATCGCCAAGGCGATCCTGGGGTTCTGAGGACAAGACAATGGATTTCGATTTCACCGAAGAACAGCGCCTGCTGCGCGACAGTGTCGGCAAGCTTTTCGCCAGCCGCTACGCCGATTTCGAAAAGCGCAAAATCTATGCGAAACTTCCCGAAGGGTTCGACCGCGCGGTCTGGGCCGAATATGCCGAGGCCGGGCTGCTCGCCCTGCCCTTCGACGAGGCGCAGGGCGGCTTCGGCGGCGGGCCGGTCGAGACCATGATCGTCATGGAGGAGATCGGCAAGGCGCTGGCCCT
The DNA here is from genome assembly GCF_002255515.1 of Acidiphilium sp. 20-67-58. Taxonomy (NCBI): domain Bacteria; kingdom Pseudomonadati; phylum Pseudomonadota; class Alphaproteobacteria; order Acetobacterales; family Acidocellaceae; genus Acidiphilium; species Acidiphilium sp. 20-67-58. Next base: position 69,829 of record NZ_NCAS01000021.1, read on the forward strand.
CGAACCCTATCTCGCCGCGATCGTCTTCGCCGGCGCCGTCCTCCGCCACGGCTCGAGCGCGGCGGTGAGGGACGAGGTTGTTCCAGCACTTGCCGCCGGCGAGACGATCGTCGCCGTCGCCCATACCGAGCGCAGTTCCCGCCACGACCTCGAAGACGTGACCACCACCGCGAAGCGCGACGGCGATCACTTCATCCTCGAGGGCGAGAAGTCGGTGGTCCTCGGTGGCGACACGGCGGACTGGCTGATCGTCAGCGCCCGCCTCTCGGGCAGAAGGCGCGACCGCGACGGGATCGGCCTGTTCCTGGTCGATGCGAAGGCCGAAGGCGTCTCCCGCCGAGGCTATCCGATGCAGGACCTGCTGCGCGGCGCGGAAATCTCGCTCGCCAGCGTGCGGGTTCCGGCGGCGCGGCAGATCGGCGATCTCGCGGTGCTGGAGCGCGCGCGCGACGAGACGATCGCCGCCCTCTGCGCCGAGGCGGTGGGCGCGATGGAGGCCCTGGTCGCACTGACCGTCGACTACATGAAGCAGCGCAAGCAGTTCGGGGTGGCGATTGCCGTCTTCCAGGCGCTGCAGCACCGCGCCGTGGACATGTATGTGGCGCTGGAACAGGCGCGCAGCCTTGCCATCTTTGCCGCCCTCTCGGCCGCCGACGACGATGCCGAGGCGCGCGGCAAGGCGATGGCGCTGGCCAAGGCCGGGGTGGGCAAGGCGCTGCACTTCGTCGGCCAGCAGGCGGTCCAGCTGCATGGCGGCATCGCGATGACGATGGAATACAAGGCCGGCCACTACTTCAAGCGGCTGACGATGATCGACACGATGTTCGGCAACGCCGATCACCATCGCCGCCGGCTCGCCGCCTGATGTTCTGAACCGGCGCCGGGCCAACCCGGCGCCGGTGTTCAGCCATCGAGGCCGAGGGCGCGCAGCCGCGCGGCCTCCTCGTCCCAGCCCGGGCGTTCCTTGACGTTGAGAAACAGGTGCACCCGCCGCTCCAGCTGGCGCTCGAGATCCCGCCGCGCCCGCGACCCGATCGACTTGATGCGCGCCCCGCCCTCGCCGAGCACGATCTTCTTGTGGCCGGCGCGCGCGACATAGACCGTGACGTCGATCCGCACCGATCCGTCCTTCCGCTCGCTGAAACTCTCGGTCTCGACCGAGGCGCCGTAAGGCACCTCGTCGCGCAGCTGGAGAAAGATCTGCTCGCGCACCAGCTCGGCGGCGAGCATCCGCTCGGTCTGGTCGGTCAGCTCGTCCTCGGGGTAGAGATGCGGGCCCTCGGGCATTGCCGCGGCCAGCGCGTCGAGCAGGCGATCGACGCCGTCGCGCTTCAGCGCGCTGATCATGAACACTTCCGCGAACCCGCCCTGGCGCGCCAGCGTTTCGGCCAGCGGCAGCAGCCTGTCGCGCGGCAGCAGGTCGATCTTGTTGAGGATCAGCCAGCGTGGCCGCCCGGTCGCGGCGAGCGCCTCGATCGGCTCGGCGAGATCGTCCGGGTCCGCCTTCGCCGCATCGACGATCAGGCAGGCGAGATCGGCGCCGGCCACGCCCTCCCACGCCGCGGCGACCATTGCACGGTCGAGCCGCCGCTTCGGCGCGAAGATGCCCGGCGTGTCGACCAGCACGATCTGGTCGCCACCGCGCATGACGATGCCGGAAATGCGAAACCGCGTGGTCTGCGCCTTGGGTGTCACGATCGACACCTTGGCGCCGACCGCCTGGTTCAGCAGGGTGGACTTGCCGGCATTCGGCCGTCCGAGAAGGGCGACATAACCACAGCGGGTCGTCATTGCAGTTGCTCCAGCAGGTCGCGCGCGGCGATCTGCTCCGCCTCGCGCTTGGTTCCGGCGAGTCCCTCGGCCGAGCGTCCCTCGACCGTCACGCGGATGCGAAAGCGCGGCGCGTGCGAGGGGCCGGTCCGCTCCACCAGCTCATAGGCCGGCAGAACCGGCCCGCGCGCCAGCGCATATTCCTGCAGCGCGGTCTTCGGGTCCTTGGGCGGGGCGCTCGGCTGCCCGTCGATCCGGGGTGCGAAGATGCGGCGGATGAACAGGCGCGCCGGCTCCAGCCCGCCATCGAGATAGAGCGCGCCGATCAGCGCTTCCAGCGCATCGGCCAGCACGGTCGCGCGGTTGCGCACCCCGCGCCGGCTCTCCCCCGGCGAGACCGAGAGCAGCCCGGCAATCCCGCCATGCTCGGCAATCTCCGCAAGCGACTGGCGGGAGACGAGATGTGCCAGCCGCGGCCCCAGCCCACCCTCGCGCTCATGCGGAAACCGCTCGATCAGCCATTCCGCGATCAGCAGGCCCAGCACGCGGTCGCCAATGAATTCCAGCCGTTCGTTCGATCCGAGGCCACCCTGCCCGACGGCGGAGCGATGGGTGAGGGCCTGGGCAAGCAGGTCAGGCCGCGCGAAGCGATGCCCGAGCAGCGCCTCCGCCGCCTCGTTCAATGGATGACCGTGAACAGCCGGTCCCAGCGGATATCGACCGGCCAGTACCAGAACGCCCACCACGGATGATCGAGCCGGATGGAGAACCAGATGATCCGCGCCCGGCCGACGAAATTCGCCAGCGGCACGTAGCCGACGGCGTCGAGATAGCGCGAATCCTCGGAGAAATCGCGATTGTCGCCCATCATGAACAGATGGTCAGCCGGCACGTGATAGACCGGCGTGTTGTTGGCAAAGCCCTGGCTGGTTTCCTTGGCGATCAGATGGGTGACGCCATCCGGCAGGTGCTCGCGATAGAGCCGCACGCTGACCGGCACGCCCTCGCCGGAATCGAGCGGGGTCTCGATATAGGTCCCGGCCGAGGTGCGGGGCACCTCGTGCCCGTTGATGTAAAGCTGCCCGTCGGTCACCTGCACGGAGTCGCCCGGCTCGCCGATCACCCGCTTGATGTAGTCGACGGCCGGATCGCGCGGCAGGGCGAACACCGCGATCTGCCCCTGCTTCGGCAGCGAGCCGAAGATCCGCCCCTTGAAGTCCGGCTCGCCGAACGGGAAGGACCAGCGCGAATAGCCGTAGTTCCACTTGGTCACCAGCACGAAATCGCCGGGCAGCAGCGTCGGCGTCAGGCTGCCGGAGGGAATGAAGAACGGCTCGAACAGGAAGGAGCGGATGAACACGGCGATCACCACGACATAAACGATCGTGACAACCCACTCCCTGACCGAGCCTGCGACCGTATCCTTCGTCTGCGCCATGTCCAACCGTTCTGAAATGTTCCGCCCGGTTCAACCGTGCGGGGGGCGCGAAGTCAAGGAACCGGTCCTGACAGCGGCGTGAACGCCTCGCACGACCTCGCGATTTGCCACGGCATGGCCCGCGATTGTATGGCTCTCGATATGCCAACAGACCGGACTCCCGCAGCCATGAAGCGCCGCCTTTTGTGCCTGACGTTCGCCCTCCTTTCCACCACCTCCCTTGCCGCCGGCCACACGGTCACGCGGCACAAGGGCCCGGCACACCGCCCGGCACACCATGCCGCCGCCGCCGCCGCGGTGCCGCAGCAGGATGCCGGCCCACCGCCGGTCGCGCCGCTCGCCGTCGCGGGCGTGCCACAGCCGCCCGAGCTGCCGCAGCAGGCGGCCTATGTGCTGATGGATGCCGATACCGGTGCGGTGATCGCCGCCAAGGCGCCGGACCAGCCCTGGCCGCCCGCCAGCCTGACCAAGCTGATGACCGCCTATCTCACCTATCAGGCCGTGACCCGCGGCGCGTTGAAGATGGACCAGACCGTGCCGGTCAGCGCCACCGCCTGGCACACCGGCGGCTCGCGCATGTTCATCTCGCCGGCCATGTCGGTGACGGTGGACCAGCTGCTGCACGGGCTCATCATCGATTCGGGCAACGATGCCGCCGTGGCGCTCGCCCAGGCGGTTGCCGGCAGCCGCGGCGGGTTCGTCGGCCTGATGAACCACGAGGCCAAGGCGCTCGGCCTGAAGGCGACGCATTATACAAATGTCGATGGCCTGCCCGACCCGGACCTGCGCACATCGGCGATGGATGTCGCGACCCTGTCGCGCGACATCGTCCGCACCTATCCGCAATTCCTCAAGATATCGGTCAAGAAACACTTCACCTTCGACAAGATCCGCCAGCGCAGCTGGAACCCGGTCCTGTTTCACGACCCGACGGTGGACGGGCTGAAGACCGGCCGCACCAACGAGGCCGGCCATTGCATCGACGCCACCGCGCTGCGCAACGGGCGGCGCCTGATCGCCGTGGTGCTCGGCGGCCCGAACTGGTCGGTCAGCACCCACGACATCGAGTCCCTGCTCGATTACGGCTACCAGTTCTACACCAACGCCACGATCGTCACCGCCGGCAAGCCGGTGGGCACGCTGAAGGCGCCGCTCTATCGCACCACCAGCGTTGCTGTCGGGCCGGGGCACGACGTGTCGATGACGCTGCCGGTTCTGGCGGCGAAAACGCTGAAAACCAGCGTGACACTCGATCCGCCGCCGGCGGGAGGCGTGCATCGCGGGCAACAGGTCGGCACCATCACCGTAACCGCCGAGGGCAAGACCCTGGCCACCGTTCCCGCCGTGGCGCTGGCGGACGATCCGCGGGCCAGCTTCATGACCCGGATGATGCGCCGGCTGAAGGCAGCACTGTAACCGCACTCCGGTCGTTCGGCCGGAGCCGCACCTTTGCGGCTTCCGCTCGCGAAACGGCGGGCGGCGGCTTGCAAAATCCGGTGCCGCTTGCCATTATGCGGCCGAAGATTGGTCGAAAGCCGGTCGCAATCGGGTGGATTGCCGGAGAACAGTCCGGCGGTCGCGCCCGTTTTTCGTTGTCAACGCTGTTCGCTGTATCCTGGACAGCCCACCCTGGAGAGACTGCATGTCCGGCACCCAGCTTGCCAAGATCCGGAATATCGGCATCACCGCACATATCGACGCGGGCAAGACCACGACCACCGAGCGCATCCTCTATTACACGGGCGTGTCGCACAAGATCGGCGAAGTCCACGACGGCAACACCACGACCGACTACATGGCGCAGGAGCGTGAGCGCGGCATCACCATCACCTCCGCCGCGGTGACCTGCGAGTGGAAAGACCACCGCATCAACATCATCGACACCCCGGGCCATATCGACTTCAACATCGAGGTGAACCGTTCGCTGCGCGTGCTCGACGGCGCGGTGTTCATCATCGAGGGCGTGGCCGGCGTGCAGCCGCAGTCCGAAACCAACTGGCGCCTTGCCGACCGCTACAACGTGCCCCGCATCATCTTCATCAACAAGCTCGACCGCACCGGCGCCGATTTCTACCGCGCGTTCGACACGCTGAAGGAGAAGCTCGACATCGTGGCGCTGCCGCTGCAGCTGCCGATCGGCATCGAGGACCAGTTCATCGGCGTGGTCGACCTCGTCGAGATGAAGGCGATCGTCTGGGAAGGCGGCGAGCTCGGCGCGAAGTTCCATGACGAGGAAATCCCGGCCGACCTGCTGGAGAAGGCCAAGGAACACCGCCAGACCCTGCTCGACACCGCGCTCGCGGTCGACGATGCCGGCATGGAGGAATATTTCGAGAAGGGCGACGTCAGCGTCGAGACCCTGAAGCGCGCCATCAAGACCGGCACCATCTCGGGCGCGTTCCGCCCGGTGCTGTGCGGCACCGCCTTCAAGAACAAGGGCGTGCAGCCGCTGCTCGACGGCGTGCTCGACTACCTGCCGAGCCCGATCGACATCGAGGGCATCAAGGTCGCCCCGCCGGAAGGCGAGGAGGAAGACCCCTCGGTCGAGCGCCGCGTGATCCCGGCCAATCCGGAAGCCCCCTTCGCCGGCCTCGCCTTCAAGATCATCAACGACAAGTACGGCACGCTGACCTTCGTCCGCGTCTATGCCGGCACGCTGCGTTCGGGTGACACGGTGCTCAACACCACCAAGGGGCACAAGGAACGCGTCGGCCGCATGTTCCAGATGCACGCCGACAAGCGCGAAGAGGTCAAGGAAGTCCAGGCTGGCGACATCGCCGCCTTCGTCGGGCTGAAGGATACCGGCACCGGCGACACGCTGGCCTCCGCGGAAGATCCGGTGGTGCTGGAGCGCATGGCCTTCCCGGTTCCGGTTATCGACATCTCGGTCGAACCCAAGACCAAGGACGCCGTCGAGAAGATGACGCTGGCGCTGCAGAAGCTCGCCGGCGAGGATCCCTCGCTTCGCCTCAAGACGGACCAGGAAACCGGCCAGACCATCCTCTCCGGCATGGGCGAGCTGCATCTCGACATCATCATCGACCGGCTGCGGCGCGAATACGGCGTCGAGGCCAATGTCGGCGCGCCGCAGGTCGCCTATCGCGAAACGATCACCCGCGAGCACACCGAAACCTACACCCACAAGAAGCAGTCGGGCGGTTCGGGCCAGTTCGCCGAAGTCAAGATCGTGTTCCAGCCGCTGGAGCGTAACGAGGGCATCCAGTTCGAGAACTCGGTGGTCGGCGGCACCGTGCCGAAGGAATACATCCCGGCGGTCGAAAAGGGCATCCGCATCCAGGCCGACACCGGCGTCCTCGCCGGCTTCCCGACCGTGGACTTCAAATACACCCTGGTCGACGGCAAGTACCACGATGTCGACTCCTCGGCGCTCGCCTTCGAAATCGCCGCCAAGGCCTGCTTCCGCGAAGGCATGAAGAAGGCCAGCCCGGTCATTCTCGAGCCGATCATGGATGTCGAGATCACCACGCCGCAGGACCATGTCGGCGACGTCGTGGGCGACCTCAACCGCCGCCGCGGCATGATCCAGAACCAGGAAAGCTCGGGATCGACCGTCATCGTCCGCGCCCAGGTGCCGCTGAAGGAAATGTTCGGCTACATCTCGAACCTGCGTTCGATGACCAAGGGCCGCGCCTCCTTCACCATGCAATTCCACCACTACGATCCGGTGCCGCGCAACATCGCGGAAGAAATCATGGCCAAAAGCGCCTGATCCAACGCGGCTAAACAGGGCGCCCGAAAGGGCGCCAGTCGCCTGAAGCCTGCCGAACGCGGACGACAATGTCGTCCGCGTTTTTCTTGTCTTCAGCTCTGGTGAGGAAATCGCCCGAGGCGGGGCAGGCGTCAGCCCGGGTTGCGGGCCGTGATCAGGTGAATGGTCGCCGCCAGCCTCGCATCCGGGCCGGCATAGCCGGGCAGCGCGGCGCGAAACGCCGCAACCAGCGCCCCGCGCATCGCTGGATCGGCCTGTCTCTCGTCGATCAGCGCGCCCGCCGGGCCCATCGTGGCCGCCATCCTGGCCTCGTCGTCGAGAGAGTTTCCATACAAATCGACGCGCTCCGGCGCGACCGCGACATCCGCAAATCCCGCCGCCGCCAGCACGGCGCACACATGCGCGCGGTCGGAGAAGGCCAGCGGTCCCGGCGCGTGCGGCCGGCGTGGCTTCGGCGGCCCGAGACGCTCGATGGCGATGCCCAGCGGCACCGACCAATGAGGATTGTCCTCGATCGCCCCCCAGGCCGCGCAGACGAGTCGGCCGCCCGGCACCAGCGCGCGCCGCAGATTGGCGAACGCTGCCGCCGAATCCTCGAAGAACATGATCCCGAACCGCGAGGTCATGAGGTCGAACGGCGCGGCGAAGGTTGCGACGGCGGCGTCCGCCTCCAGCAGCGTCACCTGCGCGAGGTCGCCAAGCCGGGCCTGCGCCGCCTCCAGCATCGGGCGCGAGACATCGACGGCGGTGACGTGCCCGCCCTCGCCCACCAGCCCGGCAAGCCGCGCCGTGGTCGTCCCCGTGCCGCAGCCGATCTCCAGCACCCGCTCGCCGGGGCGGGGCGCTGCCAGCTCCAGCAGCCGGTCCTCAACCCCGGTGAGCCGGGCTTCCATCGCCGCCTGGAGGCCGATCCATTTCGGCCCGGCGACCTCGTTCCAATAGGCGATCTGCCGCTCGTTGCCGCCCCCGGCCGCCGCCTCGCTCACGCCGCCGCCTGCCGGCGCGGCTTGGGCATGAACTTGAGCGCGAACCGCACCAGCATGGGCATCGTGGTCGGCCGCAGCAGCCGCTGATCGTAGCCGGAAAACCGCCGGTCGTTCTCCTCGAGGCAGATGCGCATCAGCTCGGGCACCGAAATCTCCTCGGCGCTGACCGATTTGCTGCCGGTGACCGTGAAGTTGTTGTCCTGCGTCTTGGGCTTGTCCTTGCCGCCATCGTCCATGCCGCGGGCGATGCCGATCCGCTCCCAGCCGAGAAACGCCCACACCGCCGCCACCCGCAGCTCGAACCAGATCCGCCGGTGCAGCGGCAGCTTCGCCCGGTGCCACGCGACCCAGTTGGCGAAGAGCAGGATGTGCCGGCACTCCTCCTGCATCACCGGCTCGAAGGTCTCGACCAGTTCGGCCGGGAAGAAGCCCGAGCGCTTCGCCAGCTCGAACAGGCCAAAGGCAAAGAAACTGTCGATGCATTCCGAATAGCCGGTCACCATGTAGGCCCATTCGGGATCCTTCGGCTGGAGGTATTCCGGCTCCGGCTCCAGCGGGATGTCATAGGCCGCGACCAGCTTGGAGAGCACCTCCTTGTGCCGGTTCTCCTCCCAGCCGTTCAGCTCGATCGTCTTGCTCATGTCCGGATCGGCAATGATCCGCGCATAGGCCGCCATCCGCAGCCGCGCCTTGCCCTCGGTCTGCACCGCGATGTCCCAGATCGGCAGCGAGGTGATCTTGTTCAGCGTCTCCGCGTCGAGTTTCGGCCACTCGATCACCGAGGGTTTGTAGGGGTTGAAGGTTTCGTGGAACATCGCGCAGACGGCGCGCTTGTGGGTTTCCGAGCCCGGCTTCAGCGGCCCGGGATCGGGGCTGACCCAGTGACGGGCGGCCTTGTCGGCGGCTTCGATGGTGGCGGCATCAACGGTCATTGCAGTGGCGTTCATCGACCTTCATCCTTGTCTTCTGTCGGCAATATCGGTGCCAGCGGGACGATTTTAACCCCGCCCGAAACCGGTTCAACCCGACGCCGAACTCTGTTACCCTGCCGGTATGGAAACGCGCCACAATCTCACCGAAAACCCCGATCTCGGCCTGATCAAGTCGCTCGACATACGGGGCAATCCGCATGGTCCGCTCGCCGGGCTCAACGTCGTCGTCAAGGACCTGTTCGACATCGCAGGCGAAGTCACCGCCTTCGGCAACCCCGACTGGGGGCGGCATTTCGGCGCCGCCCTCTCGCATGCCTGGATCGTCTCGCAGCTTCTCGAATCCGGTGCGCGCATCACCGGCAAGACGACGACGGTCGAACTCGCCTTCGGCCTCGAAGGCCGCAACGCCCATTACGGCACGCCGATCAACCCCGCCGCACCGGACCGGCTGCCCGGCGGCTCATCCAGCGGTTCGGCGGCGATGATCGCGGGCGGCCACGCCCATGTCGGCATCGGTTCGGACACCGGCGGCTCGGTGCGGATTCCGGCCAGCTATTGCGGCCTTTACGGGCTGCGCCCGAGCCAGGGGCTGCTCAGCCTCGCCGGCGCTGCGGCCCTTGCCCCGAGTTTCGACACGCCCGGCTGGTTCGCCCGCGATGCCGAGACCATGCTCCGCGTCGGCGAGGCACTGCTGCCGCCAGCACCGCCGCTATCCGCCCAGTTCCTCAGGATTCCCGCCGCCTTCGCCAATGCCGATCCCGGTGTCGTCGCCGCCCTCGCGCCGGCGCTCGACAGGCTCGGCCCGACCGCCGAGATCGACCCGGTGCCGGAGGGGCTCGACCGCCTGCTGGCCCTGCAGAACGCCGTGCGCGGGCGCGAAACCTGGCTGACACTGGGCGGCTTCATCGACAAGGTGAACCCAACGCTCGACCCGGTTACCGCCGGCCGGATCGCGGCCACGCGGGGCTTCACCACCGAGGCCGCCGCCGAAGGCAAGGCGGCGCGCCTCGCCTATACGGCGCGGATGCACGCGTTGCTGGCCGGCGGCGCGGTGCTGGTGATCCCCACCTCGCCCTGCCCGGCCCCGCCGGTGGCAGCCGAGCAATCGGTCTATGAAGACGTCCGCACCCGCACGCTGCGTGTCGGCATCATCGCCGCCTTCGCCGGCCTGCCGGAACTCACCATCCCGGTGGGCAAGGTGGGTGGCGCGCCGGTCGGCCTGTCGCTCATCGCCGGGCCGGGACGCGACCTCGCCCTGCTCGAACTCGCCGCCGACCTCGCGCTCGCCTGAGCGCGCGGCCGGGACACGATTTCAGAAGATCTCGTCGTATATCCTCACGATCTCGGCAGCATCCGGCACCGCCGGATTGTTGCCGGGACTGCCGGAGGCCAGCGCCTGCTCCGCCATTTTCGGCAGCAGCGCGTCCCAGTCGGCACGGGACACGCCGAAACCCTCCGGCGTCGGCACTTCAAGCTCGGCGTTGATCGCCTCAAGCGCCTCGATCAGCCTGGCGCCGGCCAGCTGGTCGGCATCGTCGGCGCGGGCGAAGCCGGCGAGGCGGGACGCTTCGGCATAGCGCGGCAGCGACGCGTTGAGCGAAAACCGCGTCACCGCCGGCAACAGCATCGCGTTCGACATGCCGTGCGGCACGTGGAAATGCGCCCCGATCGGCCGCGACATGCCATGCACCAGCGCCACCGAGGCGTTGGAGAAGGCGAGCCCGGCCAGGGTCGCGCCCAGCATCATCGCCTCGCGCGCGTCGCGATCCTGCGGCGTCTGCCAGACCTTGCGCAGATTGGCGCCGATCAGCCGCATCGCGCTGCGCGCATAGGCGTCGGAGACCGGGTTCGCCCGCCGCGAGACATAGGCTTCCAGCGCATGGGTGAAGGCATCGATCCCGGTATCGGCGGTGGTGCGCGGCGGCACGCTCATGGTCAGCTCGTAATCGACCACCGCCGCCAGCGGCAGCGCCCCGAGGCCGGCGATCAGCATCTTCTCGTCGGTCTCGGTATCGGTGATCACGGTGAAGCGCGTCGCTTCCGAGCCGGTCCCGGCGGTGGTCGGCACCGCGATCAGCGGCAGCGCCGCCGCATCCGCGGCCACCGGCACCTTGAAGTCGCGCATCCGCGCGCCCGGTGCGGCCGCGAGCAGGATGTTGATCGCCTTCGCCGTGTCGATCGGCGAGCCGCCGCCGAAGCCGATCAGGCAGTCGAACTCACCGCCGCGTGCGGCCGCAACGCCGGCCTCCACCACGGTATCCACCGGCTCCGGCACGGTATCGCTGAAGATCGTGCAGACGATCCCGGCCGCTTCCAGCGGATCGGTGATGCGGCGAACCAGGCCGAGCTTCACCATGACCGGATCGGTGACGATCAGCGGCCGCGACAGGCCGAGGCGGCCGAGCAGGGCCGCGATCCGCGCCGCAGACCCGCCACCAATATCCATGTGCCGCGGTGCGAAAAATCCAATATCCATGTTGCGTTCCCCCCACAGGCGATCCGGCCCGGCCGGATAAGGACGATCTGGTGTCACGCGTCCGAACCCGACCGGATTCCAGACTTGCGACACCAGTAGAACCAATCATTCAGCTTCCTGCCTGTCCCTGCAATTCTCTGCGGAATTTCAGGGGCAGGACACTACATCGCACCCGGCGCCGCCGCCTCGTCGAGTTCGGCGGCCATCGCCGTCCGCCACCCCAAGCCTTCCGGCGCGCAGAGGATGGGCGCGGCATTGGCCGTGCGGCCTTCCAGGCTCACGCCGAGCAGCCCGCGCACCGCCCGGAAGAAGGCACCGTGCGACACCAGCAGCAGCGGTCCCGGCCGCGCCAGAATGGCGCGCAGCGCGGCCCCGGCGCGGAGGGTGATGTCGGCGAAGCTCTCCGCGCCCGGCGGCGTCAGCCGCCCGTCGATCCAGTCGCTGAACCAGGGTTCGAGCGGCTTGCCCTCCATCCCGCCGAACACCACCTCGCGCAGCTCCGGCTCGAAGGCGAGCGGCAGGCCGAGCGTCTCGTTGACGATTTCGGCCGTCTCGCGCGCCCGCTGCATCGGCGAGGCGACGATGCCGACAATCCCGCGCCCGAGCAGCAGCGGCGCCGCCGCGCGCGCCTGCGCCCGGCCGGTCTCGTTCAGCGGAATGTCGATTGCCCCTTGCGACAGACCCTGCGCGTTATAGTCGGTCTGACCGTGGCGGAGGAACCAGAACGGCGTGCGCGGCAGCGTCATCAGGACAGGCGCTCCTGCTCCATCGCCCGCGCCACCGCCGGGCGCGCCTTCATCCGCGCGTAATGCGCCGCGACATGCGCCGGCAGCGGGAGGGTCTGCCGTCCCTCTGCCCAGAACGACACATAGAACAGCGCCGCGTCGGCGATCGAGAAACTGCCGAGCAGCCACTCACGCCCATCGGCGAGCACGTTGTCGATCAGGTCGAACCCTTCGGCGAAAATCTTGCGCCCCTGTTCGCGCACCGCCTCCTTGTCCTCCGGGTTCGGCGCGAAACGGTCCGGGCGGAAGATGCGGGTAAAGCCCTGCGGGTGCATCCAGCCGTTGATGTAGGCGACAAGCTCGTTGCAGCGCGCCGCCTCGACCGGGGCGGAAGGCACCAGCTGCGCCTGCGGGTTGGTGGCGGCCAGGTAATGGGCGATGGCGATCCATTCGGTCAGCACCGCGCCATCGTCGAGCACCACCGCCGGCACTTTCGCCTTCGGGTTGATCGCCCGGAATTCGTCGCTGAACTGCTGCCCCTCGCGCAGGTTCACCAGCACGCCCTCGTGCGGCAGGCCAAGCTCTTCGAGCAGCACGTGAATGCCGAGCGAGCAGGCGCCGGGTGTGTAGAACAGTTTCATGCGTTTCCTCCGGGTTGGCGGCTGGTCAGTCGAACAGCGAGCTGACCGAGGTCTCGTCCGAGATGCGGCGCATCGCCTCGGCAAGCAAGGGGGCGATGGGCAGCACACGCAGATTGGCCGGCGGATTGCGCGCGGGATCGAGATTGATGCTGTCGGTGATGGTCAGCGTCTCGATCGGGCTGGCGCCGATGCGCTCCAGCGCCTTGCCCGAGAGCACGCCATGGCTGACATAGGCCGAGGCCGAGGCCGCGCCGTGGCGGATCAGCGCCTCGGCCGCGTTGCAGAGCGAGCCGCCGGAATCGACGATGTCGTCGATCATGATGCAGTGCCGCCCCTCGACATCGCCGATCACGTTCATCACTTCCGAAACACCGGCGCGCGGGCGGCGCTTGTCGATGATCGCGAAATCGCAGGCCAGCCGGCTCGCCGTGGCGCGGGCGCGGGCGACACCGCCGGCATCCGGCGACACCACCATGATATCCCGCCCGGCGAACCGCTCCTGGATGTCGCGCGCGAACAGCGGCGCGCCGTAGAGATTGTCCACCGGGATGTCGAAAAAGCCCTGGATCTGCCCGGCATGCAGGTCAAGCGTGAGCACGCGGTTCGCCCCCGCCTCGGTGATGATGTTGGCGACCAGCTTGGCGGAAATCGGCGTGCGCGGGCCGGTCTTGCGATCCTGCCTGGCGTAGCCGAAATACGGGATCACCGCGGTGACGCGCCGCGCTGAGCCGCGCCGCAGCGCATCGAGCGTGATCAGCAGTTCCATCAGGTTGTCGTTCGCCGGAAAGCAGGTGGACTGGATGACGAACACGTCCTCGCCGCGGACATTCTCCTGGATCTCGACATGGATCTCCATATCGGCGAAGCGGCGGATGATGGCGTTGGTGAGCGGCAGGTGCAGCGCCTTGCTGACGGCTTCCGCGAGCGGCAGGTTCGAATTACACGCGACGATCTTCATGTGGCGGATCCTTGCGGCCGGAACGAGCGGCCCCGATGTCGAAGGAAATGGACCGAACGATCCGAGCCGCGTGTAGCAACCGCTCCCGCCCCTGTCCATTGACGCGCGGGCAGTGCAGGCCATTGCACCGATGGCCCCGTGCGCGGTATCCTGCAATCCATGAGCCAATCCCTGCCTCTCGATGCCGAAGCGGCGCGCGACGCCTGGCTCACGCGCGACGTCTGGCCGCGGCGGATCTTCGCCTTCCTGGTCGATCTCGTGCTGCTCGCGATCCTCAGCGGCGCGATCTGGTGGACGATCGTGGTGCTCGGCTTCGCCACGCTCGGCCTCGGCTTTCTGCTGCTGCATTTCACCTGGGCGGTCCCGCCGCTTTATTACGTGCTCTGGCTGCGCTCCGCCGCCGCGGCCACGCCGGGGCAGCGCCTGCTCGGCCTGACGCTCCGGCAGGACGACACGCTGGAGGGCGGCGGCGCCCTGAAGCCGAGCTTCGCCCAGGCCATCGCCTGGACGGTGCTGCTCGGCGTCTCCTTCATGGTGGGCATGCTGCCCTTCCTGCTGGTGCTGGTGACGAGGCGGCGCCGGACCGGGCATGACCTTCTCTCCGGCCTGACGGTGGTGCACGCCGCAGCGCTCGGCCGCCCCCTGCCGCCGTGACCGTCTCCAGCCGCCCGCCGCAATTCTTCTACGCAACGGCCCCCCTGCCCTGCCCCTATGTCGCCGGGCGAACCGAGCGGAAGGTCGTCACCGAACTCGCCGGCGCCGATGCCGATGCGCTGCACAACCGGCTCTCGCGCGGTGGCTTCCGCCGCAGCCACAACATCGCCTACGCGCCGGTCTGCCCCGGCTGCCGCTCCTGCATCCCCATCCGCATCATCAGCGACCGGTTCCGGCCGAACCGCACCCAGAAGCGGATCATCGCCGCGAATGAAGGGCTGCGCGCCTACGAGATGCCCCCCCGCGCCACGGCCGAGCAGTTCAAGCTGTTCCAGCGCTACCAGCAGGCCCGCCACGGCGATGGGGACATGGCGGGCATGAGCTTCTACGATTACCGCGCCATGGTCGAGGATACGCCGATCGAGAGCTGGCTGGTCGAGTTCCGCGACGCGACCGACGAGCTGATCGGCGCATGCCTGACCGACCGCCTCGCCGACGGGCTTTCCGCCGTCTACTCGTTCTTCGCCCCTGAGCTGGTCCGGCAATCCCTCGGCACCAGGTCGATCCTCTGGCTCGTCGAACGCACGCGCGAGCTGGGCCTGCCTTACGTCTATCTCGGCTACTGGGTGCCGGAGAGCCCGAAAATGGCCTACAAGGCGCGGTTTCGCCCGGCCGAGATCCTGCTCGGCGGCAGCTGGACGGACCTGACCGACGATCTTGCCGCCGCCGAAAGCCCTGCCGCCTGGCCCCTGCGTCTCGCCCCGGTGCGCCAGAGCGGCACCTGATCCGCGAAGCTCACGCCGGATTGATCGCGCGGCACCTCGCCTGCCCTTGTGCTGCCACGAGGATGACGAAGATGAACGCCAGCAAACAGGAGACCATCATGAACCGATCAGCCCTCGCGCTCGGCCTTGCCTCCGCCCTCATCCTCGGCGCCGCTACTGCACATGCCGCCTCCCCGCCGCAACCGGTCTACATCCACATGAACGGCGCCAACGAGTTCCTCGAACGCCTCGTTTTCGTGCACCCCGGCCAGAAAGTGGTGTTCGTCAACGAGGATACCGGGCCGCACGCCATTCTGGGCTACAATCCGCAAACCGGCGCCGCGAGCAAGACCTTCGACGACCCCGCGCTGGCGGGCACGCCGGGCAAGGGACACAAGCTCCACACCTACGCGATCAGCTTTCGCCACCAGGGACCGCAATGGTATTACTGCCCGGTCCACGCCGGTCTCACCAAGGCGCCGGGCGGCGTGTGGATGCCGAAAGTGCGCCCCGGCGTGCACGGGTTCGGCACGCCGATGGCCGGGGTGATCATCGTCACCCGCGATGCGGCGCTCTTGAAGGACAATCCCGCAACCAGCCATTCAAAGGTGCTGCCGGGCTATTTCGGCGGCTGAACCGCGCCCGGACCGCCCCTTGCCCGCAGGCGCCGATCGCAGCGGCGCCCCTCGGGAGAGGGGACCGTCAGAGCGTCATCCGATCAGATGGCATGATCTGATCGGATAAAGCGCCCTGGTTATCAACATGACTGAATATGCTCCGATCCATCAGGATCGGGACGCGCTCCAGAGCCGGCCGGGCCGGACATGAGCACGAGATCGTCGCGGTGGATCAGCTCGTCCCGCCCGCGCCAGCCGAGCAGCGCCTCGATCTCGTCGGTCCGGTGGCCGGCGATCAGCGCCGCATCCTCGCTCTGATAGGCGGCAAGGCCGCGGGCCAGCGCCGCGCCATCCGGCCCGGCGATCTCGACCGCATCGCCGCGCTCGAACCGTCCCTCGACGCGCACCACCCCCGCCGGCAGCAGCGATGATCCGCCGCGGATCGCCCGCACGGCACCGGCATCGACATGCAGCAGCCCGAGCGGCGCGAGCGAGCCGGCGATCCAGCGTTTGCGCGCCGAGCGCCCGCCGGGCTGCGGCAAAAACCACGTGCAGCGCGCCCCTGATTCGAGCGACGCAAGCGGATGCGCAACCCCGCCAAGCGCGATCGCCATGGCGCAGCCGGCCTGGGTGGCGATCCGCGCGGCGACGAGCTTGGTCCGCATCCCGCCCGAGGAATAGCCCGGCGGCGGCGCCCCGCCCATCGCCTCGATCTCCGGCGTGATCGCGGCGACGACCGGCAGATGCGCCGCCCCCGGGTCGCGCCGCGGATCGGCGGTATAGAGCCCGTCGATATCGGAGAGCAGGATCAGCTGGTCCGCCTCCACCATTTCGGCCACCCGGCCGGCGAGCCGGTCGTTGTCGCCGAAGCGGATCTCGCCGGTCGCGACCGAATCGTTCTCGTTGATCACCGGCACGGCGCCAAGTTCGAGCAGGGTCCGCAATGTCGCCCGCGCGTTGAGATAGCGCCGCCGGTCCTCGGTATCGTCCATGGTCAGCAGCAGTTGCGCCGCCACCAGCCGGTGCGCGGAAAGCGCCTCGCTCCAGGCCTGCGCCAGCCGGATCTGCCCGACCGAGGCCGCGGCCTGCTTCTCCTCAAGCCGTAGCCGCTTCTGCGTCAGGCCAAGCTGCCGCCGCGCGAGAGCAATCGCCCCGGACGACACCACGATCACACCGACGCCGCGCGCCCTGAGGGACGCGATGTCCGCGGCCACGCTTGCAAGCCAGGCCGTGCGCGGCGCCGCGGCATCGGGATCGACGATGAGGGCAGACCCGATCTTCACCACCAGCAGCCGCGCGCTGCCTGGATCGGGCAGCCCCTGGCTCACTGCCGCTGCTCGCGGATCATCCGCAGGGTTTCGCGCAGCACCGCGTCGACCCCCTGATGCGCGGCGGCGGAAATCACCATGACCTTGCAGCCCGAGGCCCGTTCCAGCGCCGAACGCCGGCCGGCGATCTGGTGCGGCGTCATCGCATCCATCTTGTTCAGCACGATCAGCTCGGGCTTGTCCGCCAGCCCGCCGCCATAGGCTTCAAGCTCGCCGCGAATCGTCCGCCAGGCGTCCACCACGTCGCCGGCCGCCCCGTCGATCAGGTGGATCAGCGCGGCGCAGCGCTCGACATGGCCGAGAAACCGGTCGCCGAGCCCGGCGCCGTCATGCGCGCCCTCGATCAGGCCCGGAATGTCGGCGAGGACGAATTCCTCGGTCATCGACAGCCGGACCACGCCAAGCTGCGGGTGCAGCGTGGTGAAGGGATAGTCGGCGATCTTGGGCCGCGCCGCCGAGGCCACCGAGAGAAAGGTCGATTTCCCGGCATTCGGCAGCCCGACCAGCCCGGCATCGGCGATCAGCTTGAGCCGCAGCCAGACCCAGCGCTCCTCGCCCGGCCAGCCGGGATCGGCGCGGCGCGGCGCGCGGTTGGTGGAGGTCTTGAACATGGCGTTGCCATGGCCGCCATCGCCGCCGCGCAGCAGCACGATGCGCTTGCCCGGCGCGTCGAGATCGGCGAGCAGGGTCTCGCGGTCGTCATCGAGGATCTGGGTGCCGACCGGTACCTTGATCACCACCGTCGGCGCGGCCGCACCGGTGCGGTCCGATCCGGAGCCGTTGCCGCCCTTGCGGGCCCGGAAATGCTGGGTGTAGCGGAAGTCGATCAGCGTGTTCAGGTTCTCGACCGCTTCGAACACGATGTCGCCGCCGCGGCCGCCATTGCCGCCGTCCGGCCCACCGAACTCGATGTATTTCTCGCGCCGGAACGCGACGACGCCGTTGCCGCCATCGCCCGAACGCACATAGATTTTAGCCTGGTCGAGGAACTTCATGGGTGCAGATACGCAAAAGGCCGGCACCGGCCGGCCTTCGCGTCTTTCATGCCGGAGACAGATTACTCCGCGGCGAGCGGCAGCGGCTCGACCGAAACGTGCACACGGCCTTCGGCCTTGCGGGAGAACTTCACGCGCCCATCGACGAGGGCGAAGATCGTGTGGTCACGGCCGACGCCGACATTGGAACCCGGCTTCACCTTGGTCCCGCGCTGGCGGATGATGATGTTGCCGGCGATCACCTGTTCGTCACCGAACTTCTTGACGCCGAGGCGGCGGCCTTCGGAATCGCGCCCGTTGCGCGACGAGCCACCGGCTTTCTTGTGTGCCATGGGATATCCCTCCGATCAGGCGGCGTTTATGCCGGACACGCGCAGCACGGTCACCGGCTGACGGTGGCCATTCTTGCGACGGCTGTTCTGCCGGCGGCGCTTCTTGAAGATGATGACCGTATCGAGCTTGTCCTGCGCGATCACCGTGGCGGTAACCGTCGCTCCCTCGACCACGGGCTTTCCCAGGGTCACGCCCTGTTCACCGCCAATGGCGAGAACGTCGGTGAAGGTGATGGTGCTGCCGGCCTCGGCCTCGAGCTTCTCGACCTTCAGCACCGCGTCCGGCACGACGCGATATTGTTTTCCGCCGGTGCGGATGACTGCAAACATCGATCTGGTCCAATTCTATCTGCAACGCCGCGCGGGCGGACAAAGAAAAGTGGCGCGAAACCCTGCGGCGTCGCGCGATTGCGGGGTTATAGCGCGCTCCATCCCGCTGTCAATCGATTTGCCCGCTCCCCCCGCCATCGATGCCCGCGCCGCGGCTGTTGCCTAGTCAGCACCATCATGCTTATAACCCCGCCCGACCGCGGAGAGGTGCCAGAGTGGTCGATTGGGACGGTCTCGAAAACCGTTGTGCCTTCACGGGTACCGTGGGTTCGAATCCCACCCTCTCCGCCA